>JBGVAV010000030.1:0-32129 GCA_045224915.1 Treponema sp. | reverse complement strand
CATAGGCATAATGCAGAACATCTTTATATTATTTACATCCAGTTTTTTCTGGCTGGAGTAAGCATATTTTTTAAACTTCTTAAATGGAATTTCTACCCTGACAAGTTCTTCAGCTTCGGTGTTAAATCTATAGTAGAAATATCCGCCATCCTGAGTTGTAAGAATAACGTCGAATTTATTGCCGTTACCCTGAGCCATAAATGAAAGAGCATCTCCGCTCTTTAAGAAATCTATTACGTCGGCTGGCGATTCCTGATTAATCCAGGTGTCAAGCTCTGTCTTATACCATTTATTACCAACGCCTCTTAATCGAATTCCAAGAGTATATTTGTCATCCTGAAGAATAGAAACATTTTCAATTTCAAGATTATTCAAAGGTACCCAGTTGCGTTCATCTTCTAAAGGAGTCTTAAATGTTGCATTGAAGAGATCTCCATTTTCATAATGAACTGATGCAGCACAATTCTTAAGTCCGGTCAAATCTCTTTGGGTAGTGTCGTCTGCATTCCAGCACAAGATAATATTCTGTCCGTTTGTCCAGTTAGCAAAGGCTCCAGACTGAACAACAGAAGTTCTGTATGGAAGATAAAGTGTATCAATAAGATTATCACCGGCAAATGCATTTGTTTTAATTGTAAGCGGCGTTCCTTCTCTGTCGAATCTTTCTTCAAATGAAACAGAATAAAGATTTTCACAACCTCTGAATGCATTTTCATCTATGATTTGAACCGTTGCATCGATATTTACTTTTTCAAGGTTAGTAAAGCCTTCAAAGCCACCGATAGAAGAGCTTTGTAAAATTGTTACAGAATCAACCTTTGCGTCTGCTTCAATAAAGTTTGTAACATTCATTACACCTGGTTTTGAAATTTGTGCAGCCTGTGTAATAACCTTTCGTTTAAACTTATAATTTCTGATTGGGAAGGTTGTTCCAAAAGAAATTGTTTCTGTAAAATAAGGGCTAACACCAAATATATTATTGTAGATAAGATTATATCTTACATCAAAAATTGTAAGTATTTTTGCACCAAGCTGGGCTGTTCCATAATACTGATTTTTGTTTTTAAACATATCAATGGCATCATCAAAGCTTTCAATTCCATCAACTGGCGGCAAAAGATTAATACCAATTCCAGCACCAAGGTAAGGTGCAAAATATTGATTATCAAATGCAAATCTTAACACAGAGAACATTCCGTGAGAAACAGCATTACTTATATTTGTGTTTTCATATCCAAGCGCCAGAGAAACATACTTAAAGTTTAAAAGATCAATTTCTGCATCAATTATTTTTCCGTTATCCTCCAGAAGAGAAAGATCTAATCTGACATTAGAGAATAATGGAGGCATGCGCTTTGTCATTTCTATCGTGCTGTCTGAGAACTGAATTGAACCGGTATCATCAGTATCAAGAGTAACTTCTGAATCTTTTTTAGGAGTACGGAAGAACGCCTTTTCAATTGCTTCATCGCTCAGCTTTGTTGCAGAAATTTTAAGAGTATTATCAATCGTACAGTAAACAACATCAGAAGAATATTCATCCTCAATCATCAAAGCATATTTTCCAAAAGTCAGCTGACTAGGACTAAGTTTTGCAATAAGCTTTTTACCATTATCTTCAAGATTGAGCGGAACCTTGTTGTTAGAATCTATGTCGGGATTATATTCAGAAACAAGCGTATATTTTTTGTATTCTGAAAAACGTGCATCCTGAATAGAAAAATCAACATATTCAGTTTTTTTGTTGAACTTTGATTTAAGCTTTTTTATGCTTTTTGTGTAGTCTGTTGCAAAAGGATTTTTTATAAGACAAAGGAATTTTGAAGTTGTTCCATCCCAGTCTTTAGCAACAAGATTGTAATAACCTGTACGAAGCTCTGATGTATTACAAAGAAGAGTTACTTCACCAGTAGAATCTCCTTTTTTGTCATTACTTTCAATTTGCAAGGAAGAAAGACTTCTTGGCATCTGGCTTTCAAAAGGATATGCATAAGGACCTGTTGCAGGCTCAAGGTAAAACTCCATTGAAGAGTTAAGACCCTTTCCGTCAATTGAAATTTCACAGGTTGATGTATTTCCAAGAAGAATACTGTTTACACTGTAGTGCGAATCAATTTCAAAGCCCTTGTCTGGAAATATTTGGAAAGAAGAATTATCAACTACAAGAATATCAATGTCATCTATATAGCTTCCCTGATTACGAACTTCAAGAGAATAATAACCAGGCTTTAGAATAGAAGGATCATAAGAAACAACTACTGAATATTCCTTTGAATTTCTGTAAAGAATATTCAGTTTTTGCTCCTTTCGATTATCATCACTCCAGTTTACAAAAGCTTGTTCTCCACCCTCTTCCTTTGGAATAAGATAGAACTCTGTTTTAGGAGAAAAAATGTTTCGGCCTTTTACAAGCATTGTGTTCTGGCCAAAATCTTTTTCGGGGGTTATAAAATCTAAAGCATCGTCAGAATCAAGAGTCTGCGTGCCCGAATTATTTAATTTAAGAACCGGAACCTTCCAGTATTCGTTTTTTGTTAAAAGCTTATCATTAAGATACGGAACATTTTCTTCAAGAATTTTAAACTGAACCCAGTCTGACGGAGCACTTTTGCGGCCAATAAAATTGTATACACAAATTGAAACTCTATATAAACCAGGAGTAAACAAGACTTCAAGTGTAGCTTCATTTGTTTTTACTTCCTTGAAGTCTGTCCAGATTTCCTGAGCTTCGTCCCACTTTTCTATTGTAACTCCATACTGTTTTGCTTTTGGAACAGGTGACCATGAAAAAGTTTCGTACTGTTCGTTGATGTCTTCATTTACAGAGTCTGATTCATAAGAGTCAGAACTCTGCGCAGCCAAAGCGGCAAAAAGCGAAAACAGTAAAAGTACACATAGAAAAGTTTTCTTCATTTATACGTTTTTAGTTTTTTGGTGGACGTGCTATTACCTTTGCAATATTAGGACGTTTTACCAAATCGCCCTTCAAGCCTTCTTCGCGGGCCTTGTTTACATAAGCAGGGTCCTGGAAAGAATACTTAAAGTTTGTGTGAACATCGTAAGTTCCCTTCATAAGAGCGTAAGCATCTTCTGTCATTACAAGCTCTTCGTCTGTTGGAATTACGAAAATCTTTGTTTCACTATCGTCGGCGCTGATACAGGTTTCTGCGTTTCCTGTAAAGCTCCATTCATTTTTCTGTTCATCAATTTTGATGCCGTATTTTTCAAGACCAGAACAAGCCTTACCGCGTGTGATTGGTCCGCGTTCACCTACTCCGGCTGTCCATACGATTGCATCTACGTGGCCAAGTTCTGCCATGAATGCACCAATGTATTTTTTAATGCGGAGTGCTTCCATTTCAATAGAAAGCTGACAGAGTTTGTCGCCCTTTGCTGCGTCAATTTCAATATCGCGGCGGTCTGAATATTTACCTGTGATACCAAGACATCCACACTTCTTGTTGAGTGCTGTGTCCATTTCGTCTGCAGTCATACCAGTTTTGCGCATGATGTAGAATGGAAGAGCCGGGTCAAGGTCTCCAGAACGTGTACCCATAACAAGACCTTCAAGAGGAGTAATACCCATTGTGGTATCGTAACAAACACCGTTCTTTACAGCACACATTGATGAACCGTTACCAATGTGACAGATAATAAGGTTTGTATCTTTTGGATCTTTTCCAAGAAGAACAGCAGCGCGCTTAGCAGTATAAAGGAAAGATGTTCCGTGGAAACCGTAGCGGCGTGCAGCATATTTTTCGTACCATTCACGAGGAATAGCATACTGGAAAGTTTCTTCCGGCATTGTCTGGTGCCATGCTGTATCCATAATTGCAGAGTGAGGGATATTTGGCATAACCTTCTGAGCAGCTTCAATACCCATGATATTTGCAGGCATGTGAAGTGGACCAAGGTCAATTACTTCGCGGAAGCCGTCGAGAACTTCTGGAGTGATAAGTACAGACTTTGTGAACTTTTCGCCACCATGAAGTACGCGGTGTCCTACAGCAGAGATTTCGTCCATAGACTTGATTACACCAACTTCTGGGTCTGTAATTTCTTTAATAATAAGTTCAATTGCTTCTTTGTGTGTTGGGCAAGGGCTTGTAATTTCTGTTTTCTGTCCCTTTGCTTTGTGAGTAATGCAGCTTCCTTCAATTCCGATGCGTTCTACAACACCGTTAGCCATTACTTCTTTGTTGTCCCAGTCGTAAACCTGGTATTTAGCGGAAGAAGATCCGCAGTTCAATGTAAGAATTACCATAAAAATCCTCTATATATGTAAAAATTGTTGTAAAATTATATCCTTTTAGGACGTTTTTTTCAATTCGCCATCACCACATTCGGTGCCGTAGTTTTATCCTGTTTTTTATTCAAATATTTGAGCGGATGTATATCAAATGCGTTTTCAGACCAGCCGCTGCAAGTACTTTTGTCTATTACGTTTGTTATGATCGGATGATGAATCGGGATTACCATACAGCTGTCCAAAAGAATTGTTTCTGCCTGACCTAACAAACGGTAACGCTCTTCTTCTGTTGCTTCTGCAGCCAAATCTATGAGCTTATCAAACTCTGCATTTTTCCAAAGTGAATCATTTAAAGTTGAATCACCCCGGAATAACTCAAGAAAGGCCAGAGGATCTGCAAAATCTCCAATCCAGGTGTAGATAAAAAGATTTGAAGGAGAAGCCTTTACCTTGCCGTAATAATCCTGCGATTTTTTTACACGAATCTGAAGCTCTACTCCAAGCTGAGCCCAGGCATCGCTTATAACAGAAAGCCTTTCGCTTGAAAAACCATTTTCAGGCATTTCAAAAGTAAGAGTCAGAATTTTATCTTCTGGTATTCCATATTTTTCGCGGGCAGCAGCCATAAGATTTTTTGCTTCACCAATATCGGTATAAGAGTAGCCGTCAATTTCGGGATATCCTGCCAGCGGATAAACAAAGGTCTTTGCCTGAACATAATAATCCTTGCGAATTTCATCCCAAGGAAAAGCCTCGAACAAAGCTGTTCTGAATTCCGGATACGACCACACAGAATCATCAACCTTAAAGAAGAAATAGCTTGTGGCAAATTCTGCGTTATATTGAAATGCTTTTTTATCTATTAATATAGAAGTATCTACTGCAGCTGTTATCCAGTCGGCAAGGCCTGTATTAAAGTAGTAGGCATTCTCCTTTTCATCATCACTCTGATAAAGAACAATTTCTTCAAGCGCAACCTTATCTTTATCCCAGTAATAAGGATTTTTCTTTAAGGAATAATACCCCAGTTCCATATCATCAAGGTAGAATGGACCAGAATAAACAGTTGGATTTCTGTGAACTACAGAAAAAGCAGGATGACACAAAACCTTTGGAAGATAATTTGCAGGCTTTACAAGATGAATGGAAAGAGAATTTTCAGAATTAGCATAAATTGCAACATCCTCTTGAGAGCCTTTTCCTGTACGATAAGCTTCGGCACCCACAATTACATCAAGAAGAGAAGCATAAGGAGCATCTGGTGTACTCAAAAGTCTGAGCCATGAATCGCGAACATCAGCCGCTGTAATTTTTTCTCCATTACTAAAGAATGCATCGGAGCAGATTGTAAAAGTCCAGCGTTTTTTATCGCGCGAAATCCGATAATCTGTTGCAATTGCATAAACAGGGCTTAAGTTTACAGGATCATATGTAAACAAACCTTCATAAAGCCCCGTAAGCAGCTGAGCATCAGAAGCATAACTTGTCGTCTGCGGATTTAAATCATGTTCGCGAATAGATTCAACAATTGTAAACTTTGTAAGATTTTCTGCAAAAAGAAACGTAGAAAAAAAGAGGATTGCTGTAAAAACCAGACATTTTTTAATATTTTTCATAATCAGCCTTGTATTCCAAGCTTCTGCATCTGTTCAATTTCTTCTTTTGCTGAAGCATATTCTCCACGTTTTTTATTTGCAGCAATAATGGCATTTCTGTAAGAAGACAAATCAATTTTAAGTCCTTTTACCTTTGGTCTTTCCAAAACTTCAACATGAGACTTAAAATGTTCATCAAGGGCATTTATTAATGTAAATAATTTCTGATTTTCCTGAATCTGACGGTTTAAGAAAATGAGTGCATCGTCTTCTTTGGCTGCATTAATTTTGTTGTATTCATTTCCTTTTGCAGCAATGCCCGAATAAATATGAGAAAGCTTTGATATTTGAGCAAGCAGGGCATTTACCTTTACATTCTGATTGCTTTTTGAACCAGACTGCTGATCTACAATAGTAACAGTACATTCACGTTCTTTTTCTTTTAAGCCAAGTGCTTTCTTAAGGGCCGCAAGGAACTTTGCAAACAAGGATTGTTTTTCTGCAAACAGCAAATCAAAGTTATCAGAAAGCTTTACATAAAGTCCGCCAAGAATTGAACCCATTACACCAAGAGCAAGAACAGCGCTCATCAAAAGGTCATGCGGATTTACTGTACGGGTTTCTTTTTTTGTTTCTGTAATTTTGATTTCCAGCTTATCAAGAAGCCTTTTTCTTAAAGCGGCTCTGTCATTTCCCTGGTCTTCGGCAATAATTTCCTGAATTAAATCTGTATAAAAGGTCTTTTTGCCTGTTGTTTTTACATAAAGACGTTTGATTTCTGCCATTTCGGCATCTGGAGATGAAAAAGCTTTTTTTCTGTCAAAATCGGGATGTTCAAAAAGATCTTTTCGAAGATTTCCTTTGTACATTTCCTTTTGAAAATCAGCTAGCTCCGAAAGATTAGCAGATATAGTCTTACAGCACTTTGCACATTTTTCAACACTATCATTTATAAGACTTACAGTAACGCTTGGTGCGTTCATCTTTGCTTTTTGAATTGTTGTTGCAAGTGCGCGTGTATTTGATTTTGAACTGTTGGAAGAAAGATTTGACCAGTCAAAAGCATTTAAAAGTTCCATAAGGGTTTTAATTCTTGGAACACTGATATTTTCTACAGAAAAACGGAAATAAGTACAGATAAAATCGAGCATCATCTCATAATCAGAAAAACGCTTACCCAAAATAATAGGATCTTCGTTTTCTGTAAATGGAGTAGTTTCGATTGAACCAATTTCTGAAATTCTTGCTTCAAGCTTGTAAGGATCCGGTTGAATAAGAGAACGCTTTACAAATACTTCATTTAAATTTCGTACGCAGGTAAAGAGCAATCGGAACTGCTCAAGCATGCTTTGAAGCCTTTCTGTGTTAAACCAGCCCTGTTTTGCCATAAGCGCAACTTCAAGCTGGCTTGTAAATATCATAATTTCTTCTTCCATACCTTATATTATCGACCCAAAACGTGTTTTTCACTACAATTATAGCATGAACTACGTTTTTAACAATAATGAATATAAAAATAAACTTTTAGAGCGATTTTTGCGTTATGTAAAAATCTGGACCGAAAGCGATGGAGAAGCAGCAGATAACGGAGTTTTTCCTTCTACACAAAGACAGTTTGATCTTGCAAGAATTCTTGAAAGCGAACTTAACGCATTTGGTTTGCAGGAAGTACAGGTAACTGATGACTGTTATGTTTATGGATATTTGCCAGGCAATAATGAGGCCCCTATTCTCCTGCTTGCCCATATGGACACAGTTGATGAAGTTACAGGAAAGGATGTTCAGCCTGTTCTCACAGAGGAAGGTGAAGATACAATAATTCATTCAGACGGCACTACCCTTTTGGGAGGCGATGACAAAGCTGGAGTTTCGGCAATTATGGAATGCCTTGAATATCTTACAGCGCATCCGGAACTTCCTCACTGCCCTATTGAAGTAATTTTCTCTCCGGATGAAGAAACTGGCCACGGCATGGATAAGGTTCCGCTCGAACTCATAAAATCAAAATATGCTTATACTGTAGACGGAGGCGCCGAAGGTGAACTTGAAAGTGAATGCTTTAATGCATGGTCATGTCAGGCAGAATTTACAGGAAAAGCCTGCCACACAGGAGATGCAAAAGCGTTAGGAATGATAAATGCGGCACTCATGGCAGGAGATTTTGTATCTAAACTACCCCGCGACAAGCTTCCTGAAACTACCGAAGACCACGAAGGCTTTATTGCCCTTATGGAAATTAACGGAACAATAGAAAAAGCAAGTGCACAATTCTTGCTAAGAGCCTTTAATATAGAAGAAATTGAAGCAGAAAAGCGACTTTTGGACAGAAACGCAAATGAAATAATGAAAAAATACGGCGGAATGGTTGAATTAACGTTCAAGCAGCAGTATTTGAATATGAAAGATACTCTTGATAAGTTTCCGCAGGTTGTTCAGCGTCTGGAAAATGCTTACAAGGAGGCTGGAGTTCATATAATCCGTAAGCCAATTCGTGGCGGAACAGACGGTTCTCGTCTTACAGAGATGGGCATTCCAACTCCAAACATCTTTACCGGTGGCCATGAATTTCATTCGCGCAATGAATGGGTTTCTCTTAACTCCATGTGTAAAGCAGCCGATGTTTTAATTAATATAGTGGCTCTTAAATAAATTCAAAGAACCACGCGCGGAGTAAAAATGAAAGAATATGTAATTGAGGGTGGATATCCTATTCAGGGAACAGTTACTGCCAGTGGAAACAAAAATGCTGCTTTGCCATGTTTGACTGCAACACTTTTAACTTCTGAACCAATTGTTTTGCATAATATTCCAAAGATTCAGGACACACACGTAATGATTGAAATTTTAAAAGCAATCGGTGCGAAGGTTGAGGATCTTGGAGACAACAGCTGGAAAATCCAGTGTGATGATATAAAATCGCACACAATCCCGAGTGAATATACAAAAAAGGTCCGTGGTTCAATTGTTTTTGTTGGACCACTTCTTGCACGCCTTGGCCGCTGCGAAATGATGCCTCCAGGAGGAGACGTTATTGGTCGCCGCCGTCTTGATACACACTTTTTAGCATTAAAACAGCTTGGTGCAAGCATTCAGGTAAACGGCCATTTTGATTTTAGTTCAAATAAGCTCGTTGGAGCAGATATATTTTTGGATGAAGCATCTGTTACTGCAACAGAAAACGCCGTTATGGCCGCAGTTTTAGCAGAAGGAAACACCATTATTCAGAATGCTGCAAGTGAACCACATATTCAGGACCTTTGTAACATGCTCAACAAAATGGGCGCAAAAATCAACGGAATTGGTTCTAATAAAATCACAATTGAAGGTGTAAAAAAGCTTCACGGTTGCGAATACGAAATTGGCCCAGATTATATTGAAATTGGTTCATATATCGGTATGGCCGCCGCAACAAAAGGTAAAATTACAATTAAAGGCGTTCGCCCTGAAGAAATGCGTCCGCTCAAATACAGCTTTGCAAAGCTTGGAATCAGCTGGAGTCTTAATGGAAACGAGCTTACAGTTCCAAACACTCAGGAGCTCAAGGTAAATGATGACTTTGGAAACGCAATTCCAAAAATTGATGACATGCCTTGGCCAGGATTCCCAGCCGATCTTACTTCAATTATGACAGTAGTTGCAACTCAGGTAGACGGAACAGTTTTGATTTTTGAAAAAATGTTCGAAAGCAGAATGTTCTTTGTAGATAAACTCATCAGCATGGGTGCAAAAATCACCTTGTGTGACCCGCACCGTGCAGTAGTTTGTGGCCCAGCTATGCTCCACGGAGATCATCTTGTTTCTCCAGATATCAGAGCCGGTATGGCCATGGTAATTGCCGCTATGTGTGCCCACGGAGAAAGCCGCATTTCCAACGTCTACCAGATTGAACGCGGATATGAAGATTTAGTTGGACAGTTGCAGCAGCTTGGAGCACACATAAAAGTCGTTGAGGCTGAATGATAGAACTTGAAACAAAAGTCCGGGTTCCCTTTTTATGGGGCAAGTCGGTCTTTAAGAAAACCCGATGGTCTCAGATCAACCTCATTGTTGGTCCAAACGGTTCAGGAAAAACAATTCTTGCCACAGAGCTCACCAAACAGTTTGAGGCCTCGGGAAAATCAGTAAAGTTCATAAGTGCAGAACGAGACAGTGACAATATTTCGATTCTGCGCAACAACGAAAAAATCAGGGAAAAGACAGAAAAAGTCCTTTCCGAAATGTTTGGAAAATCAATTACATTTATAGAAGATATTGACGGAACTTTTATTCCAATTGTACGAAACCGAGCCTGGAACGTTGAATACATGATGGAAGATGTTGAATGTCACGGACTTCAAAAAATAATCAGCCTGCTTATAAACCTTTATTCTTCTTCAACAGACGTGATTATTTTTGATGAACCGGAGCTTCACCTTCATCCGCAGTTCCAGCTCTTTTTCATGAATGAAATCCGTCAGGAAGCAAAGCATCACTGCAACAAGCTTTTCTTTTTAATTACACACTCCCCTTTCTTTATTGATTTACGTACGCCTGAAGATTTGGAGGGAGTAATTGTCTGCCACATAAACAGGCCTCCAACTCATATAGAAGATTTGAGCCGCGAAGACGAAGCTTTATTCAAACGATTCCTTCCGCGCTTTAATACATATCACAAGCAGTTCTTTTTCTCTGACAATCAGATTTTTGTTGAAGGCTACACAGATCAGCAGCTGTTTACATATCTTTTGCCTTATGTAGAAAACAAAGCAAATACTGCAGGCACAAGCGTAATTGATGTTGGCGGTAAAGACGAGCTTGGAGTTTTCTGTAAGGTTTGTTCGCTTATTGGAACAGATGCCAGAATTATTACAGACCTTGATTCTCTTTTTAGCGGAAAACTTCGTGATGTTGTATGTAAAGATGAACGGGTTGAACGCTGGCTCGAAAAACAAAACGAAAAGCAGGAAGCCTTTTTTGAAAAGATTTTTTCTGCAAAAGAACGCGCAACTCCCATTACGCTGGACAAGCTGATTTTCAGGCTCGAGAGATATATTCTTGCGATTGGAACAGAAATTACAGAAACAGATTGTTCTGGGGACGCTGCGCCCGAAACAAAACTCTGGCTTACAAAACTTGCCGCTCTCCAGACAAAACATGAAAATGCCGATGCCGTTGATACTTATAAAACAGTATTACTTCAGGGCATCCTAAAAAACACAGAAGACCTTAAAACAATTTTGAGCGAACCACTTGTTGCAACGCTCCCCTACATAAAAAACTTAAGCTCCCTGATTTTTGCTGCTGCCGAAAGTGCCCGCGTTTACATTCTTCATAAAGGTTGCATTGAACACTACTACACACGAAGTACTGTAAACTATATGCCCGTGAGTGGCAAAGACAAACTCTTCCGCGAAGAACTCGACTTTATAATGGACACACGACCAAAAACTGTCCGCAAACAGTACGAGCCATTAATATTTCTTCTGGAAGCAGCCACTTCAAAATAAAAGAAAAATTGCGCCATGACATTTCCTGTGTTATAATTGACTCATAAAGGAGTTTTAAAAAATGACAGGAACATTCTGGGCATTGGTGCCGGCAATCGTGGCTATTGCGTTGGCGCTCATTTCTAAGGAAGTTTATTCTTCCCTTTTTGTTGGTATTGTAATTGGTGGTATTTTCTATGCCATTGATGCAGGAACCGGATTCACAGGTTTCATGACCCACGTTTTCACAGATGGTTTTGCAGGCTCTCTTGCAGACGCTTATAACGTTGGTATTCTTGTATTCCTTGTAATTCTTGGAATCATGGTTGCACTTATGAATAAAGCAGGAGGATCTGCTGCATTCGGCCGCTGGGCAAAAACCCACATCAAATCTAAGGTTGGCGCTCAGGTTGCAACAATCATCCTTGGTATTTGTATTTTTATCGACGACTACTTCAACTGTCTTACAGTAGGTTCAGTAATGAAGCCTGTTACAGACAAATACGGAGTTTCAAAAGAAAAACTTGCTTATTTAATTGACTCAACAGCAGCACCTGTTTGTATTATTGCTCCAGTTTCTTCCTGGGCTGCCGCAGTTGCAGGCTTTGTTACCGAAGGCGAAAATGGAATCGGACTTTTCTGTAAGGCAATTCCTTTCAACTTCTATGCAATCATGACTCTGGTTATGATGTTTGCAATGGTATTCATGAAGTTTGAATATGGCCAGATGTCTAAATACGAAAAAGCTCTTGAAATAATGAGCGAAGAAAGAACAGAAGAAGAAGCTGCTGCAGAAGGCGCAAAAGGAAAGGTTATTGACCTCTTGCTTCCAGTTATTGTTCTTATTGTTTTCTGTGTTATTGGTTTGATTTATTCAGGCGGATTCTTTGATGCTGAATCTGAATCACATTTACACTTCATTGATTCATTCTCAAATGCAGATGCTTCTGTAGGTCTTTTGTACGGTTCATTCGGAGCTTTGATTGTTGCAATCATCTTCTATCTTTGCCGCAAGGTTCTTTCATTCAAGGATGCAGCTGCATGTATTCCAGAAGGCTTTAAAGCAATGGTTCCAGCTATCTTGATTTTGACTTTAGCATGGACACTTAAGGGCATGACAGACAGCCTTGGTGCAAAAGAATTTGTTGCAGGTCTTGTAGAAGGCAGTGCCAGCGGACTTAAGATGTTCCTCCCTGCAATCATCTTTGTAATTGCATGCTTCCTTGCATTTGCAACAGGTACTTCATGGGGAACATTTGGTATCCTCATCCCAATCTGTATTGCAGCCTTCCCTGTTGGAGCAATCCGCATTGTTTCAATTTCTGCATGTATGGCAGGTGCTGTTTGTGGTGACCACTGTTCTCCAATTTCAGATACAACAATTATGGCATCAGCTGGTGCACAGTGTAATCACGTAAATCACGTTTCTACACAGCTTCCATACGCAATCACCTGTGCCGCAGTTTCATTTGTAACATACCTTGTTGCAGGACTTACTTTGAGTCTTGGAATTGTAGCTTCAGGAATCATTTCATGGATTGTTGGTCTTGCCGTATTGTTTGGAGTTTTGATTTTCTTCAAGAATAAACAGAAGAAAGCTGCTCCGGCAGAGGCATAACCTCTCTCGTCATTGCGAGTCCTCTTCATTTCATTCAGAGTCCTCGCAATGACGAAATAAAATCATATAACTTTTCCGCCGCTGCCATGTGTGTTTTTGCACCAGGGTGTCCGCGGCTGCCTTTTCCTTCATCATCTATTTCCAGTTTTTCCAGAGATTCTAATTCAAGAGTATAAACTGCCTTGTCACCACTGGCTGTTTTATAAGCATCTACGCCTTTTTGAACAAGGGCCGGAACAGTCTCAAGTCCAAGCATTCCCCAGACCCAGATAATTTTTGCAGAAGGATTATTTTTGCGGACAAGTTTAAGAAAGTCTGTAACTGTTTTTGTCAGTTCTTCTTCACGGCCGGTGTCACCTTTTTCTTTTAAGACCCTTAAGCCGCCATCGTCATTGGTTCCAAGATTTATAATTACATAGTCAGAACCTTTGCCGCCGTAAAAATCCCATTTTTCATGTGCTCCCAAGGACCTGCTTTTTTCATCCTTCATAACAGAGCAGACATTTTCATAGTGAGGAGGAATCTTTGTTTCTAAGTTTCCATCCCAGCCACATATGATTCCCCAGCCGCATTTTCCCATGGTGTTCCAGTCTGCATTCATCTTTCGGGCAAGAAGACGCCCATAAGTTCCGCTGGCACGCATCCATAAGCTTATCCAGTCCTGCTCTTCCGGAGCTCCGCAAAGACCTTCACCGGCAGTAATGGAGTCGCCTATAACTTCTATTTTACAGTCCCGTGCTTTTACAGGGCAAAAGACTCCTGCATCATCAAGACCTACAGAATGAATAAGAAGCCAATGCACAGAATCTTCGCTCATAGGCTGAACATCTTTTATAATAGAAATCAGATTTTCTTTCTGAGGATTAAGATTACGCGCAATACAATAAAGAGTCTTTTCCTTATTAACCATAAAACGACTTATGGGCGCCCCGTTAATTTCTACACTTATCCACTGCTCATGATCCGCATAATCACTGGAAAGGCATACATAAACCTCGCGTGCCCTAACATTTATCTCCAAAGCCGCCCCACCCCAAAAAAGCGAAAGCTCCTGGTCATCATTTTTATAAACATTGCGCCCCAAAATGCGCTTGTGGGTAATTTGATTTAATTTATATTCTTTCATATTTAGAATTGTATAATATAGTTTTATAAATATAAAGACATTATAAAAAAATGCGGGAGCATTTTTTTATTATTAAATTTGCATTTTTTACTTGATTTTTACTTAAATTTAGTTTATATTTTAAGTAAATGTAATTAATTTACATAAGGAGCATTTTATGAGCAAAATCATTAGCGGTGGCAATTTGCCAAACATCCCATGGCAGGACAAACCAAAAGACTGGTGGCTGCCTGTATGGCGTTACAGCGAAAATCCTGTAATCGATCGCAATCCATTCCCTGGTATGGGACGCATTTTTAACAGTGCAGTTGTTCCTTTCAACGGAAAATTCAAGGGCGTATTCCGCTCAGAAGATGCACATGCACGTCCATTCCTTTATCTTGGAGATTCAGACGACGGTATTCACTGGGAATTTGAAAGAGAAAAGATTCATATGCATGATCCTGACGGAAAACCTCATGATCCATTCTATGCCTATGACCCACGCTGTGTACTTATAGACGGAACCTACTACATCATGTGGTGTGGTGATTTTGATGGTGCTGCAATTGGTATGGCAAGCACAAAAGACTTCAAGGATTTTACCCGTCTTGAAAATCCATTCCTCCCATTCAACCGCAATGCAGTTTTGTTCCCACGCAAAATCAATAATAAATATGTAATGCTCAGCCGCCCAAGTGACTCCGGTCATACTCCATTCGGCGACATTCTTCTTTCTCAGTCTCCTGATTTAAAATACTGGGGAGAACATCGTCTTGTAATGCAGAAAGGTGGCGACGGCTGGTGGCAGGGACTCAAGATTGGTTGTGGTCCTGCTCCTATTGAAACAGACGAAGGCTGGCTCATGTTCTATCATGGTGTTTGTCAGACTTGTTCTGGTTACATCTATTCTTTCTCGGCAGCAATTCTAGACATCGATAATCCTTCTATTGTAAAATATCGCTGTGGTGACTACATGCTCACTCCGGAAGCACTTTATGAAACAACAGGCTTTGTTCCAAATGTATGCTTCCCGGTAGCAGCGCTTACAGACCAGGCTACAGGTCGTATTGCAATTTACTACGGTTGCGCAGATACAGTTACAGGACTTTGCTTTACGACAGTTGATGAAACTATTAAGTACATTAAAGATCACAACGAATTACAGCACTGGGATAAAGACGAAGGACGATTCTAGGAGAGTAAGATGATAACTTACAACGACAAAACCAAAACATTCCGGATGGATACAGCAAATACAACGTATTGCATGACAATTTCACAAAAAGGTTATCTTGCACATACATACTATGGTTCAAAAATTGGTGACGACGATGTAAGTTATCTTACCCGACAGATGGAATACGGATTTTCAGATTCTCCTGTATTCCGCGAAAAACTAAGTCTGCTTGATTTCCTTCCTCAAGAAATGCCAACAGACGGCGTCGGGGACTTCCGCTACTCTGCCCTTGCAGTTACAAACAGTACCGGCAATAATGCTCTTGAGCTGAAATATAAAGTACATCAGATTATTGACGGTGCTGTTAAACTTCAGGGGCTTCCTCATGTATTTTCTACAGAAACTACAAGTGCACAAACCCTTCAAATTACAACAACAGATAATGTTCTTGGATTAACAGTAGATCTCTTTTACACAATTTTTAATGATTGTGATGCAATTATCCGCTGGTCAAAAATCACACTCGACAGCTCAAGCAAAGAAGATCATGTATATATTAAAAAAGCTCTCTCTGCTGCCTTTGATATGGATAATGATGATTACGACACAATCACACTTAATGGAACCTGGGCCCGCGAAAGGCATATAGACCGCCACCCTATTCATATGGGCATTCAAAGAGCCTGCAGTATTCGCGGAGAAACAAGTCACCAGGAACAGCCTTTTATTGCAATTCTTCAGAAAAATGCAGACTGGGATAACGGTAATGTCTGGGGCATCAATTTAATTTATTCAGGAAACTTTGAAGCCCAGATTCAGCGAAACCAGTTTGATACAATAAGAACTTCAATTGGAATAAACTCAGAAAACTTTTGCTGGAAGCTTACACCGGGAACTGTTTTTGAAACACCTCAGGCTGTGTTAGTTTTCTCTAACAACGGATTAAACGGAATGAGTCACATCTTCCATAATCTGTATCGCAAACACCTTATCCGTTCTCCATACAAAAATCAGATGCGCCCAATTTTGATTAACAACTGGGAAGCAACCTATTTTAATTTTGACACAGACAAGCTTTTAAACATTGCCCGCGAAGCCCATAAAGATGGAATTGAAATGCTTGTAATGGACGACGGCTGGTTTGGTCACCGCTCCTTTGATGATTCAAGTCTTGGCGACTGGACAGTAAATGAACAAAAGCTTCAGGGCGGACTTAAAAATCTTGTAGACCAGGTAAACGCTCTTGGAATGAAATTTGGTATTTGGTTTGAACCAGAAATGGTTTCGCCGGATTCAGACTTGTTCCGCGCTCATCCGGACTGGGCAATACAGATTCAGGGACGAGTACCGGGAATGTCTCGCTGCCAGTATGTATTAGACATTACACGACCAGAAGTTCGCGAACATATAATGAATCAGGTTGAAACAATCTTGCATTCTGCAAATATTGAATATGTAAAATGGGATATGAACCGCCAGATTTGTGATGTTGGAAGCGTAGACTTACCTGCAGATCAGACCGGTGAATATTTCCATCGTTATGTACTTGCACTTTACAGCATGCAGGAACAGCTTATTACAGACTTCCCTAACCTGCTTTTGGAAAACTGTTCTGGTGGCGGGGCCCGCTTTGACCCTGGAATGTTTTATTACAGTCCTCAAATCTGGTGCAGTGATGACACAGATGCTGTTGAACGCCTTGCAATTCAGGAAGGAACAGCACTTGTTTATCCTTTAAGTACAATGGGTGCACATGTAAGCGTTTGTCCTAACCATGCATGTGGACGTACTACACCTTTTAAAACACGCGGTTATGTAGCCTTGAGCGGAACCTTTGGCTATGAGCTTGATATTACAAAGCTTAACAAAGAAGACCGCCAGATGATTCCACGTCAAATTTCTTTATACAAAAACTTTGGCATGCTTATTCGCGAAGGTGATTATTACCGCATAGCTTCTGCTTCAGAAAACAAAGAATACGACTGCTGGGCAAGCGTAAGTCCTTGTAAATCTGTTGCATTAATTACTTTTGTACAGCTTTACAATCATCCAAACATGAAAACAAGAATGGTTAAAATTCCATGCATGGACAGCAATAAAATATACAAGGTTTCATGGCCAGATGAAGATCAGAAAAAATATCCGCCGATTAGACTCAGCGGTTCAACAATTATAAATGCAGGAATCCCAATCAAACGCGACTGGGGAGACTATCAGGCACAGCTTATTTTTCTTGAACAGTATCCTTAATCATTTTGTAGGTAAAACCTGCGCGCATCATTGCAGCCATCAGTTTTTCCCCTTCTTTACCCTGACGTGTAAATTTTTCATAGGCCTTCTGGCAAATCTGAGATTCGTCATTTTCGGTAAAAAATTCATCTAGGGCAGCTGTTGCAACCTCACGTCCAATTCCACGTGCAGCAAGTTCTCCAGCCAGTTTAGTTCTTCCTTCAAAATGATTTATTCGGCGGTCATGAAGCCAGGCACGCGCAAAACGTTCATCACTTAAGTAACCGCGTTTTTCAAGATAATCAAGCGCCATGCCAACATATTTTTTATCGTATTTTTTTTCTATGAGTTTTTTGGTAAGACCCGCTCTACACTGCTCTGCCCTTGCAAGATATGTTACAGCCTTTAATTCAACTGCAGCAGCAAGACCTGCATCTAAAAGCACGTCATCATGTTCAGAGGGAACCTCGCTGCCAGCCATCAGTTCATCAAGAGCTACGCCGGGTACATATTCCTGCCTTGCAAAAAATGCAGGCCCTTCGTCCGGAGTAATCTTGTACATGCCTTCGTAGGAGGTTTGCGCAATGGATTTTATAATCATAAGATTATGATACAAAAAAAAAAGCCCGGCCACAAGACCGAGCTTTGTAAGATCTCCGGGTCGAGCCCGAAGATGACATACAACTAACGTTTTGAGAACTGGAAGCGGCGACGAGCACCCTTCTGTCCGTACTTCTTACGCTCAACCATACGAGAATCGCGTGTAAGGTATCCGTTAGCTTTAAGAGCTGTACGAGCATCTGGATCAATCTGAACCAATGCACGTGAAATACCATGCAAGCAGGCAGCAGCCTGACCGTTCATACCGCCACCGCAAACATTGATAAGAATGTCATATTTATTTCCCATTGAAGTAACAAGGAGAGGCTGGTTTACAAGCTGAATCTGTTCAGCAGAAGCAAAATATTCTTTTACATCCTTTCCATTTACAACAATTTTTCCTGAGCCGTCGCGAACAAAAACGCGGGCTACAGAAGTCTTTCTTCTACCTGTACCAATAGCAATATTCTTTACCATCGTCTAACTCCCGTAATTAAAGTTCAATAGGCTGAGGATTCTGAGCTGCATGTGGATGCTCAGCACCAGCATAAATCTTAACACAATCCATCATCTTGCGACCAAGACGACCACCAGGAAGCATTCCTTCTACAGCAAACTTCATTGGATCTGTAGGATGCTTTTCTGCAAGCTTCTCATAAGTATGAGCGCGAAGACCACCAACAAAACCTGTGTGGTGATAATAAATCTTCTTCTGTTCTTTACCGCCAGTCAAAGCAGCTTTTTCTGCATTGATGATGATAACAAAATCGCCCATCAACTGATTCTTTGTATAAGTAACCTTATTCTTACCGCGGGCAATAGCAGCAGCCTTAGCAGCAACACGTCCCATTGGTTTTCCAGCCGCATCAATGATATACCATTTGCGAACCTGGTCATTTTCATTAACGAAAATAGTTTTCATGATAATCCCTTGAATTAAAAAATTTCTTGCAACTCCAGACTTTTGCATCGTGTCCTTTGTCGCTTATGATTTTAGATGAGCAGTCCAAAATCATATTTAACGGGTATAATATAATATGTTTTTTTAGCATTTAGGTCAATAGCATTCTTTCTTCCGGACACTTTTCAAAAAAGTCTTTGATTGCAGCGCGGAGAGCATCATTATTCTGGGCAGCAGCGTTTATAAATTGAGTCTGTGCATAATGAGAAAACTTGAAGTTCTGTGCAAAATATGTAAAAAAGCGCTGGAGACGGGTTTTCCAAAATTCAGGCGGCTGATATTTTTCTATGAGGTCGATGTAGGAAAGGCAGATGGCCTCCATGTTGAGAGAGGCCTCTCCCCCAACCCCTGCAATCTGCCTGAACACCCACGGCTTCTGCACCGCAGCTCTAGAAATCATCACGCCTTTAACATCAGGGCAACGGGCAACTGCATTTTCATAAGAGACACTGTCTTTTACATTCCCATTCAAATAAACAGGCACGCGACCTTTATATCTTTCTGCAAGCTTCTGACAATATTCATATCGTGGCGGGCGAACAAGCTTTTCTTTTTTTGTACGTGGATGAAGTGTAAGTAACCCTACGCCCTCCCCCACAAGCATATCGCAAAAGTCAAAAAATCCGGCATCTGTAAAATTGTCATCACCAAGACGAAGCTTTACGCTAAGACGTTTATCTGCAGGAACAACCGCACGCACAGCCTTAACCATAGCCTGAGTTTCTGCCCTATCTTTAATCATCCAGGCAATTCCGGCGCCATACTTATAAATATCAAGAGCAGAACAGCCCATATTAATGTCTATTCCAAGACCAGGCAGCCCCGCAAGCACACGAGCAGCATCCTTCATATGTTCTGCATCATGACCTGTAAGCTGCCACACTATTTTTTCTGGTACAGGAGCAGGATTAATATAGTAATTTTCAAACTGCCCACCCGTTAGCAAAGTTCCCGCATTAATCATCTCGGTAAAATATTCATCACAAGCGCCAAACTGTTCAATCAAGGTTCTAAAAGCAGGATGAGAAATTGTTGCCATAGGTCCGCAGACTAATATCATAAGAGAAAACCCCTAAGATTTTTCTTTAAAAAACTATTTCTAAGGTATATACTATACTTTATGAAACGAAATCTTTCTATTATAACATTCATTTTATCATTCTTTTTATTTACGGTAAACGCATACGCTCAATTTTCGGAGCTTGATAATTATGTAACCCGTACCTGGACAAGCATAGATGGACTTCCAGGAAATTCTGTTTCTGATATTCTTCAATCGCAAGATGGATATATGTATTTTGGAAGCTACGAAGCACTTGTTCGTTTTGATGGATATGAATTTGAAAGCATAAACAAATATTCAGACAAAAAGTATTCCTTTATTTCTGCACGTTCAGTTTTTCAGGATTCACAGGGAAACATCTGGGTTGGTTCTAACGACGAAGGTGTTCAGAAAATCGGTAAAGACAGCACAGAATCTTATTCCACAGATAACGGACTTCCTAATAATTCCATCCGCGCTTTTGCAGAAGATCAACATCACAATATCTGGATTGGAACTGCCAGCGGAATAGTTTACATCACTCCAGGAAACATGATTATAAATCCAAAAATCAACTCAGATCAGGTTCCGGATTTTGTTCTTGTTTCTCAGCTCTACAAGGATACTGCTAATAAAATCTGGATGGTAACTTCTGCAAACCACGGACTTTATTATTATTCAGATGGAGCTTTCCAGCGCTTTACACAGATTGATGAAATTGGCGACTATACAGTTTCGTGTATTTCACAAGATCCTAACGGGGATTTTTGGATTGGCTTAAGCGAAAAAGGAATTATTAAATTTTCAAACGGAAAAATCACACATATAGAATCTGGAACCTTCCTTGATTACACTCCTGTTTACGACATCTACTTTGATAAATACGGAACAATCTGGTTTGGAACACAAAAAGGAATTGTAATCTGCAGTAATGGGACATACACAACCTACGGCGGGTCAAAATCAATTATGAACAGCACCATAAACAGACTGTTCGAAGACCGCGAAGGAAATTTGTGGGTAACAACCGATTCTGAAGGTATTGGAAAAATCAGCCCGGGAAAATTCCGCATGACTCTTTTGAACACAGGTGTAAATGCTATCTGCGAAGATAAAAGTGGCAACGTCTGGGTAGGAACTGACGAAGGACTTCAATGCTACAAGAACGGAGAAACACGCATAGAAAACGAAGCAACACAGTTTTGCAGCAATACAAGAATCAGGCACATTGGACTTGCACAGAACGGAGACCTGCTTGTAAACTGCTACACTGCTCCTGCTCAGGTAAGAATAACTTCTGAAGGCATTATAAACTGGACAACCGATGACGGAATTGCTGGAAACAAAACCAGAGTTTCTCTGGAAGCAAAAAACGGCGACCTTTATATAGGAACAACCACAGGCCTTTCTGTAATTTCAAAGAAGGGAAAAATCACAAACTTTACATCATCAGACGGCTTTGCAAACGAATTCATCATGTGTATTCATGAAGATAGTGAAGGCAATATATGGGTTGGAACAGACGGAGACGGAATTTATATTCTTAAAAACAACAAGCTTGTTCAAAAGTACTCAGCTTCTACAGGACTTGCGGGCAACGTAGTTTTCAAAATCACAAACGACAAAGATGGCGCTTTCTGGATTTGTACTGGAACAGGTATAAGTCTTTTGCGCACAGACATCGCAAACAATTTTTCAGACACAACAATATTTAATTTTACTTCGGAAAACGGGCTTCAATCAGATTCAATCTTTCAGATGATTCCTGATATTAACGGAATAGTATGGATGGTAAGTAACCGCGGAATTACTTCTGTACCTTACTCAAATTTCTACGAAATTGAAAAAGGAGAACGCACAAACCTTAATGTAAAATATTACACACAGAACGACGGTCTTAAATCAAGCGGTGCAAACTCTACTGCGCTCAGCATGATGGATTCTCACGGTCGCTTATGGTTTACAATGACAGACGGATTTGCACTTTACGATCCTCTTAAGATTCGTAACAAAAACGTACTGCCGCTTGTTCAAATCCAAAGTGTTAAAGTTGACGAAACTGAATACACACGATTTGAAGAGCCAATTATAATTCCAGCAGGAACAAAGCACGTAGACATTAAATACACAGGATTAAGCTTTATTGCAAGTGAGCAGAACCGCTTTAGCCATATGATGCAGGGCTTTGATACTAAGTTTTCTGAATACACATCAAACCGCACAGTTTCTTATACAAACCTTAAACCTGGTAACTATACTTTCTATGTAAATATAATCAATGCAGATGAATTTACTTCACAAGATCCAGCTTTGGTAAAATTTATTCAAAAGCCGTTTATCTATCAGCGTTACAGCTTCTGGATTGCAATTGCAGTATTTGTTATAGGAATGACTGCCCTTACCTTCTATTTAGTTATACGCACAAACAAAAAGCGTCAGCTTATGCTCGAAACTCAAATCCAGATGGCAACAGTTGAACTTCAGATGGCAAAGGATGATTCCGACAGACTTTTGAAGAGCATTCTTCCAACTTCAATTGCAGAACGCATGAAAGGTCTTGACGGTGAAAAAACAATTGCTGACCGTTTTGAAAATGTTACAGTTCTTTTCTCTGACATCGTAGGCTTTACAAAAACAACCAGCAACGAATCTGCCGATAACATTGTAAGCTCACTCAATGCCCTCACCTCCCGCTTTGATAAACGAGCCGCTCACATGGGTGTAGAAAAAATTAAAACAATTGGAGACGCTTACATGGCCGCCTGCGGTGTTCCTACTCCAAATGAAAAACACGCAGAAACAATGCTCAAGTTTGCAATCGGAATGTACAAGGATTTAGCCGAATATAACAAAACCGCAAAAATTAAATTTAATATAAGAATTGGTTTGAACAGTGGTCCTGTAATTGCAGGTGTAATTGGTCAGAATAAATTTATTTATGATATCTGGGGCGACACCGTAAACGTAGCCAGCCGCATGGAAAGTGCCTGCAGCCCTGGCCACATCCGCATCACCCAAAGCGTCAAAGACCTCGTAGAAACTCCAGGCCGCCACCTCAAATGCCATATGGAAGAATGTGACGTTAAGGGTAAAGGGCTGATGAAGACCTACGAGCTTTGATTTTCTTCCTCTTCTTTCTTTGCTTCTTTTTTATCTTTTATGTCTGCGGCACCTATGAAAAAGCAGATAAAGCCGAACAAGGCAGAAAGAACTGGCGCACAGCCTTTTAGAAAAGAAATTACATCATCGCCCCAGGCCAGCGGGCCCATTGGAAGACAGGCAAAAACTGTGAAGCCGACAAAAAGTAATCCTAATATAATAGTAAACATTTTATTTTTTCTCCATTTATAAGCATGTTATTTTTCAAGACTAAAACTGAGCGGTAAAAGTTCGCCCAGTGTGTATGTTTTTATGCCACCCTTGCAGTCTGTAAGAATGACTTTAAAATCCTTGTCGCAAAACTCAGCAAGCACCTGGCGGCATACACCACACGGAGAACAATATTCTGCATCTCCTGCAATTGCAATTGCTTCAAACTCGCGGCAGCCTTCACTAACAGCTTTAAAAACAGCAGTTCGTTCTGCACAATTGCTTGGGCCGTATGCAGCATTTTCTACGTTGCAGCCGGTATAAACCTTGCCGTCTTTTCCAAGCAGGGCAGCGCCTACGTGGAAGTTTGAATAAGGGGCATAAGCCTTAGCTTTCATCCCGATTGCGGTCTCTACAAGTGATTTTTCGTCCATAAAAACATTATAACATATTTTTCATTTTTTTCATAAATAATATTGACATAATTAAATATATATTGCATTTTATGGTTAGAAAGAAATATTACTAAACGACCCAGCAAAATAGCTAAGTTTTTGTAAGAAAGTGCTTTTTGTCGTGCGTATGTACGGCTTATCATTTTTTTAGATTGAGGTCACTTGAATGAAAGGAAGTCAGGTTACCATTGATCATGTATCCAAAAAATTTGGCGATTTTGTAGCCTTGGATGACATCAACTTTACTATTAAACCAGGAGAATTCTTCTCTCTCCTTGGTCCTTCCGGTTGCGGAAAAACTACCCTTCTCCGTATTATAGCAGGCTTTGAATTCCCGGATGATGGAATTGTTCTTTTTGATGACAAGAACGTAATTCCTTTAAACCCGGATAAGCGCGAGTCAAACACAGTTTTCCAGACTTATGCACTGTTCCCGCATATGACTGTTTACGAAAACGTTGCCTTTTCGCTGCGCCTCAAAAAAATGCCTAAAGACGAACTGGACAAAAAGGTTCGCGAATATGTTCATCTTGTTCAGCTGGATCAACATATAGACAAAAAACCAAATCAGCTTTCTGGTGGACAAAAGCAGCGTGTTGCAATTGCACGTGCACTTATCAACGAGCCAAAGGTATTGCTCCTTGATGAGCCACTTTCTGCCCTGGACGCCAAGCTCCGTGCAAACCTTTTGATCGATCTTGACCGTCTGCACGATCAGATTGGTATTACATTTATTTATGTAACACACGACCAGAGCGAAGCCCTTTCTGTAAGCGACCGCATTGCAGTTATGAATGCAGGTCACGTTCTTCAGATTGGAACTCCATACGAAATTTACGAAAGCCCTGCAACTCAGTTTGTAGCTCAGTTTATCGGTGAAACAAATCTTTTTGATGCCGAAGTTGTAGACTGTGTTCCTCACAAGGATGCTAACGGTAACGATGACTTCATGGCTACTCTCAGTATCCCGGAACTTGGAAAGCAGGCTCCACTCGCCTCTGATACAGAAGCAACTGCAGCCCTTGACCGCTACATGCAGGTTACCGATTACGAAAATACAGACAAGGGACAGAAGGTTGCATTTACAATCCGTCCAGAAAAAATCCGTATTACACTTGAGCCTCCACAGACTGGTGGACGCACTGATGTAAACGTATTCAGTGGAATTGTAGAAGAGCCTATTTATTCAGGCTTCCAGTCAAAGTTCTATGTAAAGCTCGATACCGGCAAAATCATCAAGGTATTCAAGCAGCATACAGACTACATGGATGATGGTCCTGTTATTCAGTGGAAAGACAGAGTATATGTTTCGTGGTCGGCAGAAGACGGCTACATTGTAGAAGATATTAACAAGTAGTGCGTGCCCTATGAAAGATAAAGCTTTAAATAAAGACCGTGAAAAGCTCATCACAATGGGCTCCTTCTACGGCTGGCCAATGGGCCTCTGGTTCATGATTTTCTTTGTTGCTCCGCTCATCATCATTTTTGTGTACAGCTTCCTTAAAAAAGGAACTTACGGTGGTGTTGAATGGAAGCTTTCGTTTAAGGCCTACAAGCAGATGTGCAAGCCTGAATATGGTTTGATTGTGCTTCGAACCCTTAAAATCACAATTCTTTCTACTATATTCACAATCCTTGTTTCTATTCCAAGTGCATACGCAATGGCAAGAAGCAAGCATCAGACTTTGTTTTTGTTCCTGGTAATCATTCCCTTCTGGACAAACTCGTTGATCCGCATTTTTGCATGGATGAGCATTTTGAATAACGACGGTATTTTGAATCAGGTTTTGATGGCACTGCATCTTACAAAAGAATATGTTCCGTTCCTTTACAACACAAAGGCCGTTATTCTTGTAAGCGTTTACATGTATATTCCTTATGCAATCCTGCCAATCTTTACTGCTGTAGACCGCTTTGATTTTTCATTGCTCGAAGCAGCACGCGACCTTGGAGCAACAAAGCCTCAGTCAATGTTTAAGGTTTTGATTCCTGGCATTAAGAGCGGCATTGTTTCTGCGTTGATTTTTACTTTCATCCCGATTTTTGGTGCTTACACTGTTCCTTTACTCGTTGGTGGAAAAGATTCATACATGCTTGGTAACATCATTGTTGATCAGGTTCAGAAGACCCGTAACTGGCCTCTGGCAGCTGCATTCTCTATGGTGCTTACAGTTATTTCTGTTGCAGGCATCGCATGGATTACACGCTCTAACACACAGGAAGCTAAGCTCAAGACTAAAACTACAAAAGAAGAAAACTACGTGGGAGGTACAAACTAATGGCAAAAAATGTTTTTATTGCAATAAGCGAAGCCCTCCGCTCAAAAAAGCCTGCATCTGAAAATGCACGCCATGCAAAACGCACCTGGAAAAAAGCAGGTCAGCGCAAGTGGTCTTTTTCTAAAACAGTTTTGTGGATTACCCTGCTCTTCCTTTTTATTCCGCTGTTTGTAATTGTAATTTATTCGTTCAACGACAGCAAAGGCGCAGAGTTTACAAGCTTCAGCATGCGCTGGTACAAGGAGCTTTTCTTTAATTCTAACGCCTTGTGGCAGGCTCTTTTGAACAGCTTGATTGTTGCATTTTCTTCTGCTCTTGTTTCTACAATTTTAGGAACAATGGCTTCTATTGGTGTAAACTGGTACAAGTTCAAGGGAAAGAAGTTTATTCAAACCCTTACATATCTTCCTATGGTTTTGCCGGAAGTTATCATTGGTATTTCTATGGTAATTTTCTTTAGCGGAATCCATCTTCCACTTGGACTTTTTACAGTATTTGCAGCACATACAACCTTCTGTCTTCCGTTTGTTTTTCTTATGGTTAATGCCCGCCTTGATGAGTTTGATTATTCTATCATCGAAGCTGCACACGACCTTGGAGCAACAGAACGCCAGACAATGTTTAAAGTAGTTGTTCCTGCAATTTTCCCGGGAATTCTTTCGGGATTCTTGATGGCAATTACAATGTCCCTCGAAGACTTTGTAATTACCTTCTTTGTTTCTGGACCGGGTTCAACTACCCTGCCGTTGTATGTTTATTCCATGATCCGCTTTGGCGTTTCACCTGTAATAAACTCACTATCTGTAGTAATGATTCTCATTACTTGTATAATTGCATTCATTTGCCGTAAGGGTCTTAAAGGCTTTGCGGCTGGTCACTAAGGAGATATTAATGAAAAAATTCTTGCTTGTTTTGACAGCAACATTGTTGGTCGCTTCTTCTCTTACAATCACTGGTTGTAAAAAAGAAGATGATGGAGTTTTGTACCTGTACAACTGGACTTATTACACACCAGATTCAGTTCTTCAGGCATTTGAAAAAGAATTCAACTGTATCGTAAAGGTTGATACTTTTGATTCAAATGAAGTTATGTATGCCAAGCTCAAGGCTGGTGCTAAGGGATACGATATTACATTCCCTTCTCAGGACTATACTTCAATCATGATTAATCAGAAAATGCTTCAGCAGATTAATCAGGAAAAGTTCACAAACAAGAAATACATCAACCCTGCCTGCAAAAAGCTTATGACTTTTGACCCTGACATGAACTGGCAGGTTCCATACTATCTTGGTATGGCTGGTATTGCTGTAAACAAACTCAAGGTAACTGATTACGAAAAATCATGGAACATCTTTGCACGCACAGACCTTAAAGGTCACATGTCAATGATGGACGATATGCGCGAAGTTATTGGTGATGCTCTTGCTTATCAGGGACTTTCTGTAAACACAACTGATGATGCAAAGCTTCAGGGCGCTGCTGATCTTATCAATACACAGTGGAAGCCAAACCTTGTTAAATTTGATGCAGAAGGCTTTGGAAAATCATTTGCAGCCGGAGACTTCTGGGTTTGTCAGGGTTATGCCGAAGTTGTATTTGGTGAAGTTCCGGAAAATAAACAGGAAGAAATGATTGACTTCTTCATTCCAAAAGAAGGTGGTCCACAGTACCTTGACTCTATGGTTATCTTAAAGGGTGCAAAGCATTACGACAGAGCTGTTGAATTCATCAACTTTATTCACAGACCAGATGTATATGCAATGTTCCTTGATGAATTCCGTTTCCCAGGCTTTGTAAACCTCGAAGCAGACAAGCTCCGCACAACAGTTCCAATGTATAAAGCAGAAGAAATGGCTGGCGGTGAACTCAAGCTCGATGTAGGCGAAGACCTCGAAAAGTTCAACGAAAAGTGGGAAACAATCCGCTTTACTGCTGACTAAACTCGCAACGTCATTGCGAGCGAAGCACGGCAATCCACATATTAGCAGGAATTCTTGTAAATGGATTGCCACGCCCTTCGGGCTCGCAATGACAGAATACCCTCTTACTTTAATTTACCCTATATTCTATATATCGAATTCTTCCTGCTTCTATTGCCTGTCTTATACCTTTTTCACGTGATGACAATTGTGATGTTCCTGTTTTAACCTCAATCAAAAGAATTTCATCTACAGTATTTTTTTCGCATAGCCCTGGGAATGCTATGTAATCTATGGGCTGCCCTAAAAAATGGGCATCAGCGGGATTACATGGAAAATTTGGCAGGAATGGAGCCAATTGTTCTGCCAGCTGACCGCCTTTTACAGCATTTGAGCGTTTTAAGGCATCCTGGCGGACTTTTTTAAGTTTACGGGCCATGGCAATTTGTTGAATTATTAACAAAAGTACCAGCAAAATTATGACGAAAATCAAAAGTAACGTGCTTACAGAAAAATTGTTTAACATAATAAATATGATAAAGGATTTTTTATGAAAAGACTATTGATTTTTATTACATTGAGCGTTTGTGCCTCTACTCTTTTTGCCCAGGCAGTTAAATTTGAATTCAAACAGAAAAAGGGCAACTCCGGCAGTTATATTTCTACAGTTGAAGAAGATGTTTATATTAACAATGTTCCAAGCCATCATGCCGAAATCATCAACAGAATTTCGTGCAAAATGACAAACGTTGCCTCAGACGGCGAAGCATTTATTTATGCAACTTACATGACTACAGAAAACTCCATAAGCAAACGAACAGGACGAAGCCTTTCGTGGGGTGAAGAAACAACCTCTGTATTCAGCCGAAAGAAAAATGGCGAACTTACAATTTCTGATGATATTTATATGCCTACAGTCCGCAACGTTCCTGTTTTCCCTGATAAAAAAGTCAAAGTTGGAGAAAGCTGGACTGCACGCGGAAAAGAAGTTCAGGATGTTCGAAAAGCCTTCAACATGGACAAGGCCCTGATTTTCCCTTTTGAAGCAAACTACGTTTACAAAGAAGACAAAACAATTGACGGCAAAAAGCTTAATGTAATTGATGTAGATTACACATTTTCTTATGACGCAACTGATGAACAGCTTAATGCAGGTCAGACTCTTACAAAATCTACAGGCTGGTCAAAGCAAACTCTTTACTGGGACAGTGATAAAGGCTTACTCGACCACTACGATGAAGAGTTCCTTATTAAGATTGCAGACCTTCAGGGAAACCTTTATATTTTCACAGGAACTGCCCACGCAGAGCTTACAGAGTTCAGTTCGCTTAATGATGATACTAATGTAAAGCAGCTCCAGGACACTTTTGATAAACTCAAGCTTGAAAATATTTCTGTAAAAAAAGGCGACAGAGGTCTTACGATCAGTCTTGATAATATTCAGTTTGAACCAGATTCCGACAAGCTCATGGATAGCGAAAAAGCAAAGCTTAAGAAAATTGGTGAACTGCTCAAAAAGTATTCAAACGATCTTTTGATTACAGGCCATTGTGCAGAACGTGGAACTGCAAGCGCACGTCAGAAGCTCAGCGAAGAACGTGCCGAAGCAGTTGCGTCTTATTTAATTGGTCTTGGCGTACGCGATGAATATCATATCTTTACACAGGGCAAGGGTTCAAAAGAACCTGTGGCTTCAAACAAAACAGAAGAAGGCCGTGCAAAGAATCGTCGTGTAGAAATTACTATTATGGATTAGAGCTGGCGCCTTTTTTATAGGCGTAAAGCTTTTTCCTCCACAGGAATTTATCTACCCGAACTTTTCCACCTTTTATAAGCTGCTCCACTGTTTCAACACTGTCGTTGTGTTCCCAGGTGTTCAGGCCCAGGGCTTGGCGGGAACGTGCATTCATTAGGGCCGTCAGTTCTTCGTGGATTTCTTCCTTGGAGTAAAAGTTCCGGTTTCGTTTTATCATTTTATAAGCAAGCTCCCAGTCGCACGGTTCATATTTTATTCCAAGACAGATATCACAGCCACTGCAGGCCGCCTGCTCAGCCCCAAGTGCATCAAGCAAAACCTGACGTCTGCAAGTTGAAGATTCTGCAAAATCACGAAGTGCTGACTCGCGTGACCCCGGTTTATAAACTGAATAATCAAGACTGTCTTTAAGACTCCATAAAAGAATTGCTTTTGCAATGCTTCCGTCTCGCCCGCCTCTGCCCGCTTCCTGGATATATGCTTCGGCAGTTGCAGATGGCTCTAAGTGGACAACAGTTTTTATATCCTTTTTATCGACACCCATTCCGTAGGCACATGTGGCACACAAGATCCCGTTCTTGCTGTTATAAAACCATTTTTCTACAAAATCCTTTTCGTCTTTTTCAAGACCTGCATGATAATATTGGGCGGTGCCATGACCATAACAAAAGTTCAACTCTCGCGCCATGTCTTCGCATTTTCCACGGGTTCCGCAAAAAATTATCATCGGGCGAAGTTCTGTTTGAGCAAGCAGCAGAGCTTCCTTTTTTTTCACTGCAGCCTTTCTTACAAAATAATGAATATTTGGTCTGTCACTTTCACTGCGCACAACATGAGCACGACCGTCAAAAAGGATTTCTGCAACACGCGAAAGAACTGGGGGAGAAGCAGTTGCGGTAAATGCTGTAATTACGGGAGGATTAATTGTTTTGATTACATCCCCAAGCCCAAGATACGAAGGCCTGAAGGAATCGCCCCATTCAGAAACACAATGAGCTTCGTCGATGGCAATATGACTTATACCTGCAGTTTTTAGCTGTTCAACAAGACTTTTACTTTGAAGCACCTCGGGATTTGCCAGAATGATTTTTGCACCCTGTTTTATTTTACGGAAATTTTCTTCACGTTCCTGCTCGGTCTGACCACCACGAAACGTAACGCTACGCAAGCTTCCCTCTTCCATGCGCCGCTGCTGGTCTGTCATAAGCGCAAGGAGAGGATAAATTACCATTGTAGGCCCATCAAGTAAAAGAGCGGGAATCTGGAAGCACAGGGATTTTCCGGCGCCCGTTGGCAAAAGAACAATCTGACGTCCCCTGCAAAAAACATCATCATCTGCCTGCTCGGCGGCCTGCATGTTCCAATCATTTTTTCGTATTGAATCATAAGATTCCATGATGTTTGCAATAACCATGCGCTGCCACGGGAACAAATAGCGTATCCCAAAATTATCATGCGCCGCCTTTGCTACCGGATCATCTTCGTAAATTGAGTCATCTGCATCGATTCTAAAATTTTCCATACATAGTATTAGAATTATTTTTCAAAAAGAGGAAGTTTTTCGCGGATTTTTTTGATTTTTTTCAGGTGGATTAAGATTCCTTAGTTTCTTCGGAACCTTCTTCTTTCTTTTCTTCTGCTGGTTTAGCTGGCTTAGGTTCTTTTGGTGCCTTACCCTTCTTTGCTTTGCGAGGCTTCTTTTTATATTTTAATATGGCATTAGCAGCCCACATCACAAAAAGCATAACGACAAGAGTTACAATAACACGCCAGTCTTTGAGGATACTTAAAACAAGATTGAAAAAATCCTTAATCTTCATAATTAGAATATCGGCTAAATACAGAAATTAATTTACAAAGATTCCCTTTTTTCCAAATCTGATGTTCTTCACAAGATTAAGGATTTTTTTTATAATGACGCGTATGGTTGGAATCATTGATTTTAATGCAGGAAACATTACAAGTCTTGAACGCGCTCTGGAATATTTGAACATCCCTTATGTTACTTCAAAAAATCCGGATGAACTTGCAAAAGCAAATTGCGACAGATTTATGTTCCCTGGAGACGGCGACGACGCTTATGCTATGAGCGAACTAAAAAAAAGCGGCTTTGATGTTTTTGTACGCGAACAGGTTGCTGCTGGCAAGCTTTTATTTGGAATCTGCGTTGGTTCACAGATAATTTTTGAACATTCAGAAGAAGGCGACACAGAATGCCTTGGTCTTGTAAAAGGCAGCATCAGACATTTTTATTCTATTAATCCTGAACTCAAAAATCAGAACATGAAGGTTCCTCATATGGGCTGGAATAACCTTAGCTTTGAAAACGGCGACTGCCCTATTCTCAAAGGAATCAAAAATGATTT
>JBGVAV010000029.1:0-28587 GCA_045224915.1 Treponema sp. | reverse complement strand
TAGAAATTACATCTCGTATAAAAAAGGACAACTTTGAGATTCAATATAATAACAAGTAATACAATATCACAGATTAATAAAATCATTGCTATTTACAAGTATTTTTTGTGTTGCTCTAATTTCTTGTGCTACAACTAATCAGGAACAGACAAAATCAAACGACATTACAAATGTTGAAGAAGAAATTTCTGCGGAACCAGAACAAATCATTGTTGAACCTACTGCAGAAGAATTGTTCTTAGAAAAACTTTCTGGTATTTCTATTAAATTTACCAGCACTCCGGCAAAAATCAAAAAAGGTAAAGACTTTAAATCTGCATTTGACGTGATTGTAACTAATGCTGACGGAGAACCTGTATCTGATTTTGCACTTTCTTTTAAATATCCTGCAGGTAAATCTGGCTCACAGCTTGAATTTGAAACTACTACAATCACAACTAATTCGGATGGAATTGCAAGCTTTATACCTTCTCAAACATCATTTGCTGCAAATACAAAAATTACAGCATTACCTGCTTATGATTCTGAATTAAATATCACAGAAGAACAGCTTGCACCATACACAGCACAGGCTGATTTCTTAATTGAATCAGATATTACTACACGCGGTGCAATCATGTTTGTTTTTGAGTTTACAGAAAGCGGAAAGCCTTCTAAAAACTCTTATGACATTCTTTCGGCACTCAGAAAAAAAGGGGTTTATCAGATTGGTAATGCTCCTATTAGCGATACTGAATATATCAATGCTTCAAAAGCAAAAATCTATAAAGAAAATTATGAATATGTTGGTTCTGAAATAGGCTATTTAATTGGTGGAACTGTAAAGTTTGTTTGTCCTGTAGAGAAAATTGAAGATGAATACAAGGCAACTCTCTGCGCCGATATTTACGGAATTGACATGAAAACAGGTGAAGTAATTTATGAAAATAAACATGAGACATCTGCAACAGGAGCCAACTGGAATACAGCAGTTACTAACTGTAAGGCTAACCTGACAAAAATCGTAACAGATGCAATCATGTTTGGACTATAATTTTTATGGAATACAGGAGGTGTAATAAATGATTTACACAGATACAAGAGACAGCAGCGCACAGGTTGATTTTAAAACTGCTGTAATGAACGGAATGAACCAGAAAACTGGCGGTTTGTACATTCCAACAAGTTTTCCAAAAATTGATTCTTCTTTGCTTTATAAAGATCCAGCACCTTCATTTAGAGATATTGCTTTTAATATGGCTAAGCCTTATGTAGAAGGTGAAATTCCTGATGTTGATCTTGCTGCAATTATTCAGGATGCATATCCATTCTCACCAAAGGTTGCTCCACTTGATCACACTTCTTACATTCTTGAGCTTTTCCACGGACCAACTTGTGCATTCAAGGATTTTGGTGCACGCTTTATGGCTCGTACAATGTCTTATTTCAACAGAAATGAAGATTCTCTTTTGCATATTCTTGTTGCAACATCCGGCGACACTGGTTCTGCTGTAGGAAGTGCCTTCCACGGAGTTCCAGGCCTTGATGTAACAATCCTCTACCCTGATGGAAAAATCAGTCCGCTTCAGGAAAAACAGCTTTCTACCTTTACAGGTAATGTTCGTGCACTTAAAGTAAAGGGAACTTTTGATGATTGTCAGAAGCTTGTAAAAACAGCATTTACAGATACAGAGCTTCGCGGTAAGCTCCGCCTTTCTTCTGCAAACTCAATCAATATTGCACGACTTTTGCCACAAAGCTTCTACTACATGTATGCAGCTCTTATTGTTCGCAATCGTGCAGCTCTTCAAAATAAAATTACAGATCCAGCAATTATCATGGTTGTTCCAAGCGGAAACTTTGGTAACCTTACATCAGGTCTTATTGCCCGCGAAATGGGTGGTCCTATTGAAGGTTTTGTTGCTGCAACTAACACAAACAAAACAATCCCTGACTGGATTGCAACCGGTGATTACAATGCTCGCCCTTCTGTAGAAACATACGCAAACGCTATGGATGTTGGTGCTCCAAGTAATTATGAACGTATTAAGGCTATGTATTCCCTTGATGAAGTTCGTAAACTCTTTGGTTCTTACTGGCTTGATAATGAAGGAATTATGAAGGCTATTGAAGACTGCCACCGCATGACTGGTTATATCATTGATCCACACGGAGCAATCGGCTATAAAGCCTGGAAGGATATTTATAACGGCGGTATGGAAAAGCTTATTGCAGGAGAAAAGCCAGACTTCAACCTTCCTGGTCTTACACCAAATATTCCTGACTGGGCAAATAAAGTTACAGACAAAAAGGCTGTTGGTGTTATTCTTGAAACTGCAAGTCCTGCCAAGTTTGGTTCAATTGTTACAGAAGCAATTGGCCGTGAACCACCAATGCCAGATCGTCTTGAAGAAGTTCTGAGACTTCCTGATCATGCAATTCCTATGGAAAATGATTATCAGAAGTTTAAAGATTGGTTATTAGCAAATCTTGAATAGATAAAAAAAGTCCGTGGTTTACCACGGACTTTTTTTTGGCTTAAGGCACGTTATTTCACTGCTTCAAAAATGATATCGGCAAGGAAGATAACTGCGAGTACCCATGTAACAACAGGGATATCTTTTACCTTCTTACCTGCACACTTAGCAATTACATAAGCAATAATACCGAACATGATACCCTTAGAAATTGAGTATGCAAATGGCATTGTCATGATTGTAATAAATGCTGGAATACCTTCTGTTGGATCATCGAACTTGATGTCTACAACTGACTTCATCATAAGATAGCCTACGAAAATCAAGGCTGGAGCTGTGGCAGCTGAAGGAATGAGGAAGAAGAGTGGGCTCAAGAAGAGAGAAAGAAGGAACAATATACCAGTTACAGCTGAAGCAAGACCTGTGCGGGCACCTGCAGCAACACCTGATGAAGATTCAACGAATGATGTTACTGTTGAAGTACCAAGAGCAGCACCTGCTACTGTACCGATAGCGTCTGAAAGAAGAGCACCCTTTACGTTCAAAACTTCACCATTTTCATCTTTGAGGTTACCCTGCTCTGCTACACCAAGGAGAGTTCCGATTGTATCAAACAAATCTGTGAACAAGAATGTAAAGAAGATTACAAAGAACTGTCCAAGAACAGCAAATGAGAATTTACCTGTTACAGAATCAATTACAATTCCCTTGAAATCAAAAGCAAAAAGATATGGTTTTGATGGTAAAGAGAATGGTTTGAAGTTTTCTGGAATTGTTGTTACTCCGAATGGAATTCCAATGATAGTTGTAATAACAATACCAAGAAGAATTGCACCAGGAACATTAAGTGTATATAAAACAATTGTAATTATAAGACCAAGAATTGCAACAATAGCAGTTGCATGCTGCATGTTGAAGTTTACAAATCCAATTGTTGTACCAGTATCTGTTGAACAAATTCCTGCGTTTACAAGACCAATAATTGCAATAAATAAACCAATACCTACGGCAACTGCTTTCTTAAGTCCTTCCGGTATAGAGCGGATAATTGCTTCTCGTACACCGCAAAGTGAAAGAATAATAAACAGAACACCTTCAATAAATACTGCAGTAAGAGCAAGCTGCCATGAACAGCCCATTCCAAGAACTACTGTATAAGTAAAGAAAGCATTAAGACCAAGTCCAGGAGCCAAAGCAACTGGAAGATTTGCTACAAATGCCATAACTAATGTTGCAAGAGCAGCGGCGATTGCTGTGGCAGTAAATACTGGACCCCATTCCATTCCTGAACCAGAAAGGATGCCTGGGTTTACAGCAAGAATGTAAGCCATTGCGAGGAAGGTTGTAACACCACCAATAATTTCTTTGCTGATGGTTGTCTGTCTTTCCTGCAGCTTAAAAAACTTTTCCATATATTTCCTCCTACTTTATGGATATATCTATTATAGTACCAAGTGAAGAAAATATAAAGTTTTAAATGATATTTCTTTAGTTATCTTCCGGGAATTTTGGAAGCTTCACAGGAAATATAGGTTCAGGATCCGGTTTGCGTCGTGCGTTTGCTTCTTTTATGATTTGGAACAGGTCGGCTACAGTTGATTTGTCTGTGAGTTTTGTGAGATATGGATAGTCGTTTAATATGAGGACTGTTTTATCTTTATTATATAGGATATTTTGATTTTCGAGTGGGAAAGCTCTTTGGGTGTTGCGGATTTTTTTGCTGCGGCCGCTTACGCTTGAATAATTTGTTCCTTCGGCAAAAAGATGTTTTGGAACAAGGAAATTGTCATCTTTATATTTGAAGGTAACTGAGGAGGTTTCGTAATCCATATCTGTCTGCCAGTAGCGGACATCGTAAAATTTATCTTTTAGCAAAATCAAAAGGCCAATATTTTCATCTACAGGCTGACTGTTTAATACAAAACCATCAGAATGCTGATATCCGCGATATAATGAAATATCTTTATTAAACTCATCCTCAATCTGGTCATATTTTGTATACATATTAAGATAGATTCTGTCATCTATAATTACAAAAGTAGTTGTATTTGAAAAATGCTTTGAATAAGTTACGGTAAGTTGATAAGCGTCTGTTATATCTTCAATCTGTTTTAATTCAAATGGTATGATTTCTGGAGTTTTATGGGTGGCAGAGTTTAATGAGCGTGGTTCTTTTTTGGAATAATCAGCAGGTTCCGCTGCCCTGTCATAATACCAGTCGTAATATTCTTTTAATACAATCACGAATTGAGGATTTTCATCGTCTGTGGCATTTTCAAAGAAAACAAATCTGTCCTTGCCTTCCCAAATTCCTTTTAAATTTTCGGGTATATCAAGGGAAAACACCGGAAAGATTAATGCTGATAACAGAACGACTAAAAATCCTTTTTTCATGTATATAGATTATCGGAGGATTTTAGTTTATACTTTATGTATGACATATCTTGCAAAACTTGGTGAACTTACTCTCAAAGGTTCTAACATACAGGAATTTGAAAATCTCTTACGACATAACGTTTCTAAATGTCTTGAAGGCACAGGCTGCAGAACAATTTTACGTGCCGGACGACTTTATATTGATTGTGATGATGACAAGGCTGCTGAGCTTTCTGGTAAAATTGAATTCATGCTTAATCATATAATTGGTATTACTGGTTGGGCTAAATGTGAAGTTTGCGAAAAAGAGCTTGAAGCAATAAGCAAAACTGCATTTGAAGTTGCAAAAAAACAGGCAGAAAAAGGATGTAAAACATTTAAGATTGATTCTCGCCGTTCAGATAAAGGATTTCCATTAAACTCATACGAGCTTTCCTGCGAAGTTGCGGGTCCTATTGAAAGCCTAATGAAGGTTGATGTTCATAATCCAGATTGTGTGATTTATATTGAAGTACGTGAAAAGGTATTTATTTATTGCGATAATGAAAAAGGCTGCAGAGGCTTACCTGTTGGTTCAAGTGGTAAAGGACTTCTTTTACTTTCTGGTGGTCTTGACTCCCCTGTTGCGGGCTACAGAATGCTTAGACGTGGAATGAAAATTGAATGCTGTTATTTTCATTCATATCCTTATACCTCTGAAGAAGCAAAGCAAAAGGTTGTTACATTGGCGCAAAAGCTTGCCTATTACGGAATACAGACTTATTTGAATATTATTCCTTTTACAGATGTTCAGATGCGCATAAAAGAAAAAGCACCTGAAGCATGGTCAACTTTGATTCTTCGCGTTTGTATGATGAAGGTTGCAAATCTTCTGGCAAAGCGCTGTAATGCAAAATGTATTATTACAGGAGAAAGTGTTGGTCAGGTAGCAAGTCAGACAATTGAAAACATGACTGTTACAGAACATTTTTCTGAGTTCCCGATGATGAGACCTTGTTGTGGTTTGGATAAAGAGGAAATCATTAGAACTGCAGAAGAAATAGATACTTATGAAACTTCAATTTTGCCGTATGAAGATTGCTGCGTTTTGTTTAGCCCGCGTCATCCTGTTTTAAGAGGAAAGGTTGAAGATGCTGAGCAGATTTATGCTGAGCTCGAGGTTGATGATTTAATTAAAAAAGCATACGAAGAAAGAGAAATTGTAAAGCTTACATTTGGGGAAGAACCGGAGTGGAAATGTAAAAATGAAGAAGAATGAAAAAGAACTGATTTATGACCTTCTCAAAAAGGCTGATGCTAATATTACGGGATTTGTAAGTGAGGCATTTAAAAGGGAAGTTACTTTTGAGGATGATGTTTCGATAACAGAGACGACTGCATCTTCTAGTCCTTCAGCTACAGCAGTCTCTGTGGTTCCTGAGCCTGTCGAAATCACCACGGACAATTCGCCAGCAACAGAAACATCTGGACTCACCTTAACAGACCTTTATACAAAAATCTCGCGCTGTACAAAATGTCCGCTTGCACGAACACGTAATAATGTTGTGCCTGGTGAAGGAGTTGAAAATCCTGACGTTCTTGTTATTGGAGAAGGTCCTGGCTACGACGAGGATATGTCTGGTCGTCCCTTTGTTGGTAAGGCTGGAGTTCTTTTAGACAAAATGCTTGCAGCAATAAATCTTGATAGAACTAAAAACTGCTACATTGCAAATATTGTAAAATGCCGCCCTCCTCAGAATAGGGATCCTTTACCAGATGAACAGGCAACCTGTAATGCATTCCTTCAGGCACAGATTCATATATTAAAACCAAAAATGATTTTATGTATGGGACGCATTGCGGGACACAAGATGCTCGAAACTCAAGAGCCTTTGAATAAACTTCGCGGTCAGATTTTTGAATATCACGGAATCCCGCTTATGGTAACATATCATCCAAGTGCATTATTACGAGATGAAAGCCTCAAGGCTCCGGCCTGGCAGGATTTAAAATTATTCAGGAGTAAATTGACTGAACTTAAAAACTCATGATATATCTTGAAATAATCCTGAATCTTCCAATTAATCAGGGCTTTACATATTCCTATACTCCTCCTGCCGACGAAAAGCCAGAGCTTGTTCCAATGATTGGTAAACGAGCAGAAATAATGTTTGGCAACAAAAAGACAGAAGGCTTTATCATTGGAATAACAAACGAGATTCCACCTACCTGTAAAGTAGATGCATCAAAAATAAAACCAATCAGACGTGTAATTGATAAAGAACCACTTTTTGGAAACGAGCTTATAGAAATTGCAAACTGGATCAGCAGGTATTATCTTTGCACTTTGGGCGAAGCTGTCTTTTCTATGATCCCGTCTGGACGCAGGGAATCTTCTGCGGGTGGATTTAGCTTTGAAGATGAAATTGCAGCGGCTAAAAAGAATGAATTGTCTGATGAGCAGAAGAAGTGTGTGGAAGAAATCAATGACACAAAAGCCCTATATCATTACATCTATGGGCCGACGGGAACTGGCAAAACAGAAGTATTTCTTTCGCTTGCAGAAAAAATGCTGGAACAGGATAAAGGCGTAATTTATCTTGTTCCAGAAATCGGGCTTACAGGACAGGTTGTGCAATCAGTAAAACAACGCTTTGGAAATACTGCGGCAGTTCTTCATTCGGGACTCACGCCCTCTCAAAGATTAAAAGAATGGAACAGAATTATGCATAAAGAAGCGCGTGTAATTGTTGGCGCACGTTCTGCAATATTTGCACCTGTTCCTGACCTTGGCCTTATCATAATTGACGAAGAACATGACGGCTCATATAAATCTGGAAACAATCCTCGTTACCATGCACGTCAGGTTGCAATGCACAGGTGTTCTAATTTAAAAATCCCACTTGTTATGGGAAGCGCAACTCCAAGTGTAGAAGCCTGGTATGGAATGAAAACTGGTACAATCGTTCGCCACACTCTTACAAAAAGACTTGCCGGTGGAGAGATGCCACACATTTCCTGCATTAACTTAAAAAATTACAGAACAGAAGGTTCAATCTCTGAGCCACTCGAAAAACAGATTCACGCAGTATTGGAACGCGGACATCAGGTAATTTTATTTTTGAATAGACGCGGGTTTACTCATTTTTTCAGCTGTAACCAATGCGGGTACGAGCTTGTATGTAAAAACTGTTCAGTTCCACTCACCTATCATAAAACTGAAAATCGACTTAAATGTCATTACTGCGGATGGTCTATCATTCCACCGCAAAGCTGTCCTTCATGCGGCTCTGTAGACATAGGCTCTTCCGGTTTTGGAACAGAATATATAGAAGCAGAAACAAAAGCAAAATTCCCAGGTGCTAGAATTGTACGACTTGACACTGATGTTTTAAAAAACAAAGAACAGCTTTTGACAACGCTTGAAGATTTTAAAAATGGAAAATACGACATAATGCTTGGAACGCAGATGGTCGCAAAAGGCCTGAACTTTCCAAAACTTGAATTAGTTGGAGTCATACTTGCAGATGCAGGCCTTCATATGCCAGACTTCCGCGCTGGCGAAAGAACCTTCTCTTTAATAACTCAGGTTGCTGGCCGTGCCGGAAGATATTTTCCAGATGGAAAAGTTGTCGTTCAAACATACAGCCCTACACTTGAACCAGTTCAATTTTCATGCCAGAACAGAATTGAAGATTTTTACAACTACGAATTGGAACAGCGACAGTTTATGGAGTTCCCTCCATTTTCAAGATTGCTCCGTCTTGTATTCCGCAGCTTTAATAAAAAAGAAGCCGCAGATACAGCACAGGATGCAGTTCGCATTTTACAAGAAAAGAAAGCTCGCGGGGTTGAAATAATTGGCCCGGCAGAATGCCCTATAGAAAAAATTAATTCTTCCTGGCGATATCAGATTTTACTTAAATCAAGCTCTATTGTTCCGCTGCAGGCAATGGCAAGAAGCCTTCTTCAAGATTACACACACAGCCAGAATGTTTATATTGAATATGATGTGGATCCAGTGAGTTTATTATAAATGTCGACGTATCCCATCAAATTTAATTTTATATAAAAATAATCCAGTTGGCGGAGCCGTAACTCCCGCTTTGGTTCGGTCTTTTGCCAAAAGAATTTTTTCCATAGCGTCTTCTGGAGCATTTGTTTTATCAAGATTTACAAGTGTACCTGTTAGAGTACGAACCATCTTCCACAAAAAGGCATTTGCTTCAATTTCAAAAACAAGCAGGTCTGCACCCCAGATATCTTTTTGTATAAAGAATCTTGCTCCGTCTATATAGCGGTTTGTTGAAACACTGTCGTCACCGCTTGCAGCAAACGAAGCACAATCAATTTCGCCTTTAAGACATTCACAGTATTTATTTAGCCGCTCAAGGTTTGGTTCATAATTTGGAACATGCCAGAAGAATCTTGCATTGTTTGCACTTACTGCTTGTCCAAGACTTATAAAATATCTGTACATTCTGCTTGTTGCAGATTTTCTTGCATTAAAATCTTTGTCAACTTCACATGCTTCAAGGATTCTTACGTCTCCGGGCAAAAAAGCATTTAACGCTCTTACAAAATTTTCAGCGGGAATAGAATCTATTGGAGTATAAAAATTTGCAGCTTGCGCAAGTGCATGTACGCCACTATCGGTGCGACCTGAACCATAAAGAGTAATTTTTTGTTTGTGTAATTTTTCAAGCGCTTTTTCTACTTCGCCCTGAACAGTTCTGTTTGCTTCGCCACCGTCTTTATCATCCTGACGCTGCCAGCCGCAAAAATCTGTTCCGTCATAAGAAATTGTAAGAAGAATATTACGCATTACAAATCATCATCTTTGAGCTCTTTTGTAAGGTTATCATATAATTCCCTTGCATGCTCAAGCAAAGGTCCAGGTTTATTTTTAGAAGATTTACCAAGACCAAAAATACGTGCAATTGCAGTTTTAGATTCGCTAAGCTTTTTAAGGCGAAGCTGAATATCATCATGCTGACCGTATTTATATTCCAAAAGTCCGCTCAAATAAACAACGCCATCCCAACCATAGTTTTTATCCATGTCGGGACCAAAATTATTTAAGGTAGAACATTTTTCGGTACGTTCCTGTTCATTAACAAGTGCCTGCTGATAAAAGAACAAAGCCTTTCTATAAAAAACCTGAGAAACATAATCATAGTTGTGATCTGTACAGGCATCATCAATTTCTTTTGTAAGCCATGCCAGGCGCAGAGAAATGATTGCCTTTTTCAAAGTAGGAAGCATATCTACATCACAAACATCATATGTCTGAAGTGCTAAATAATACATTGCAGCACCATCATAAATTGTTCGTTCTTTTTTTAAGTTGAAATATGGGAAAATAGTTTCTGTTTGTTTTTTGCGTTTTTCGTAGTTATCGTAAATTCGGTCTGCAACATCCGGATTTTTTATAGGTGCAAAATCGTTCCATAAAAAAGCAGTATAACAGTTTGGACAACAGCCTACTTCATAAATGAGAGGATAAACCTTTCCGTATTTTGCAGAAGGAATATAATCACGGTGAAGCTCATCACTAAGATTACCTGCATTCATACGACCATTACCACTGCGCATTATTTCACGATCAAACGGCTTTTTGCATACAGGGCAATTACATTTATCTTTTGACCAATAAGAAATTGAAGCTTTTTTCTCTGGAGCTGCAGATTTACTTTTTGATGACGAATACGCCATAAACACCTCTACTTTTATTTTACACTATTTTCATTTTTTTTCTATAACAACTACCGCAATTGCGTTATTTCTTTCGTGACTTAATGACACATGAAGTGTACAGTCCCCATATCTCTTTTTAAGAATCTTTTCTGCGGAGCCAGTAACCATTAAGACAGGCTTTCCGTTTGCTTCACTTTTTATATAAACATCGCAAAGATTAAAACCACTAATACCTGTGCCAAGGGCTTTACCAAAGGCTTCCTTAGCAGCAAATCGTGCGGCATAATGTTCTTTTTGAAAAACTATATTTGGATTTGTAGTCATTTCTTCTTTATTAAAAAACCTTTGTATCATATCTGGCTTTTCAATCCATTTGAGAAATCGTTCTACAGTTGTCATATCAACGCCAATTCCACAAATCATTCGGTTATCCCCTCGGTTTCGTTTGATTCTTGAGTTTCTTCTTCTTTGTTTAATACTGTTATGTGTACAGTTTTTTCTGAGGAATCAATAAAATATAAATATGATGGAACATTAAAGGTCAAAGGCAAATCGTATTCTCCAGGTTCCAGAATTCTTTGAAGCTCAAGAGTAACAAGTCTTTTTGCAGGAGTATATTTTTCAAGATCTACAACATTTCCTTCAAGGGTTACAGAAACAGGCATTACATCATCTTTAAGATAGAAACGTTCACTCAAGCCAACAACAGAAACATTTACATTATCAAGTGTTCGTTCCATTTCCTGCGGCTCAATAACTACAGAAACATTAAATGGACCAGACTCTTTAATAGAAATGAGTTTATTTAAAGATTTATACTGAACAGAAAAATTCTGATTAGCTGTAAGGTTTGTAACATCAACTTTTTCAAGGAAAAGCTTTTGAGTATTTTCAATTATAGTTTGAGGTCCGTTAACTTCTACAAACAAAGGATCTACCTGAACCTCTGTAATTTCGTAACCGTGAGCAGGCTCTCCTACAATTGTTGGTTCAAGCGGTATATATTTAAAATCCTTATTCTCTACTTTTATCTTTATGTACTCAGGCTTCACTTTTATTTCAAAAGGATCAAAAGCCATAATTTCGTCAGCAACTTTAACTTTTACAGGAAGATTATATTCTCCAGTTTTTGCAATTCCATTTAAGTTTACAAACGCATGAAGCTGATTAGAATGAACAGAACTAAGATCTTCCATATTTGCACGAACAACAACTGTTACATTCGATGTATAATCGCCTGTGTGCATTACTCCACCTTCTTCAATCAATGTTAGTGGAATAACAAAAGAACGCTTATCTGTTAATGAAGCCTGATGAAATAAATAAAGGCAGATTGCAACAATGAGACAACATACTTTTACAGGCCATTTATCGAGGATTTTTTCAAAGAACTGGTTTGCTTTCATCTATTGTATCCTCTATATTTTTTGCTTCTGGTGGTAATTCAAGAAGTTTTTCAAGAATCTTTGTAAGTTCACTCATATTTAAATCGTAGTTGAGTTTAGAATCGTATGCCAGGCTGATGGCACCAGTTTCTTCTGATACAACAAGAACTACTGCATCAGAAACTTCTGAAAGTCCAAGGGCGGCGCGGTGTCTTGTACCAAAAGTCTTTTTAGTATTGTAATCTTCACTAAGTGGAAGGAAGCATCCAGCAGCAAGAAGTTTTCCGCCCTGAATAAAACAAGCTCCATCGTGAAGCGGTGTATCTTTACCAAAAATTGTTACAAGCAGACTTGATGATAAATCTGAATTAAGCTTTGTACCCGACTGCATGTAATTGTCTAACTTTGTGTGACGAAGGAAAACTGCAAGCATTCCGCGTCGTTCTTTAGAAAGCATTTCGGCAGCGGTTAGAACAGCGTCAACGTAAGTATGCTTTGAACGTGTACCAAAGGCAAACCATCGGCTCTGTCCAATTTTCAAAAAGATTTTTCTGATTTCTGGCTGGAAAATTACTGCAAATGCAATTACAAGGCCAGGTGCCAAAACTCTAAGAATCCATAAAATTGTATTTAATTTAAGAAGCTCTGCAACACCATAAGCAAGAAAAATAATGATGGCTGATTTTAACAGCTGCAAACTGTTTGATTTTGTAATGAAATCGTAAGCCTTATATAAAATGAATGTCAAAACTGCTATATCGAGGATTGGGCGGATGAAATCGTAAATGTAAAGTAGTTTGTTAAATATTTCCATTTTCTTAATAAGGTGACCTTAAATTACTTTATGAATTTATTATAACACACTACTGAATAAATTTCATCACTTTTAAAGTATCAATTGCAGGAGAAACGTCGTGAACTCGAATTATTTTTGCGCCTTTCTGGACAGAGATGATGTCTGCTGTAAGAGTTCCTGCCAGCCTTTCGCCAACTTCTTTTCCTGTCATCTGCCCTATGCTTGATTTTCTTGAAAGTGCCATTAAAACAGTAAAACCAGTGCTGCAAAGCTTTTGTGTATTTTTAATTGCATCAATATTTTGTTCAAAGTTTTTGCCAAAGCCAATGCCCGGGTCAATTATGATTTTTTCTTTTGAAATGCCAGCCTGTAGACATTGCGCAGCCTGATTTTTTAAGTAATCAACTATATCGTCGGAATTACCGGCTGTATGATGCATAAGAACTACAGAAAGGCCTGCGTCCTTACACAAAGCAAGCTCTTCATCTGTAAACTCACCTACATTATTAATAATGTCTGCACCGTTTTTAATAGCTTCTTTTATAACTGCAGTTTTTGTTGTATCTATAGAAATAACTACGTCTCTTCGTTTTTTTAATTCAATGAGTAAAGGAATTACGCGGTCAATTTCTTCCTGCTCACTTACGGGTGTAAAACCAGGTCTTGTTGATTCTCCGCCAATATCAATTATGTGAGCGCCCTCTTCTACAAGCTGTAACGCATACTCAAGTCCGCCACGACTGTTATCATAAAAGGAATCTGGAGTTGCATTTACAATTCCCATAACAAAGGCAGGGAGCTCAGTGCTGATTTTTTTATTTCCAAAAATCATCTCAAGCATTTGTAAGTCCTTTTAAGGTTAAAGCAATTTGTTTTGGTGAAAGGCCTGCGTCTTCAAGAATCTGAGCGCGGTTTCCATGAGCGTAATATTTATCGCCAAATGCAAGGATTTTTGTTTTAAGATATTTTTGCTTTGAAAGAACTCCGCAAAGATGTTCGCTTATACCACCGGCTTCAACACCGTCTTCTACAAAAAGCACGCCTTTATATTGAGTTGCAAGAGATACAAAGCATTCTTCATTAAACGGTTTAATAAAGCGCATTATAAAAATGTCTGCTTTAATTTTTTTTGCGGCTTCGTCGTTCAAAGCATTCTGAACTTCCTGATACATGCTTCCTGTTGTTACAACAAGATATTTATTTTTTACAGCCTTACCTTCAGACTCAATTAAAATGCCTTTTCCAGTTTTTACTTTTTGTGAAAATTCTGGTCGTTCTTCAGGACAATTTGCTTTTGGATATCTGATTACTACTGGACCTTTTACGTCAACTGCATATTCAAAACAAAGCTTTAAATCCTGAGCGCTTACAGGACTTAAGATTTCAAGACCTGGAATTGGTCTGAACAAGGCAATATCAAAAAGGCCCTGATGAGTAACACCGTCATTTGGAACAACGCCTGCACGGTCAAGTACAAAAATTGCGTGAGATTTTTGAAGCGAAATATCATGGATCATCTGGTCTACAGCACGCTGTATAAAAGTAGAATAAATGCAGACAACAGGAAGCATGCCTCCGCGAGCCTGACCGCCCGCAAAGGTTACTGCATGTTCTTCTGCAATTCCTACATCAAAAAATCTTTCGCGATATTTTTTGCTGAATTCTGTAAGGCCAGTTCCCTGAGCCATAGCAGCAGTAATAGCTGTGATTTTTGGATTTTTTTCTGCCTGGTCTAATATTACATTGCTGAAGGCCTGTGTAAAAGTAAGATGTTCATCCTTTGCAACCGAGCCATCTTCAATATTAAATGGCCCAACACCATGATAATTTTCAGGATTTGTTTCTGCAGGTGTGTAGCCTTTTCCTTTTTTTGTTATAACGTGAACTACAACAGGTCTAGAAAGATTTCTTACTTTTTTAAGAACGTTTTCGAGCACTGCTTCGTTGTGGCCATTCAAAGGTCCTACGTATTCAAAGCCTAAATCTGTAAAAAGATTGTTTGCAAGTAAAAGTCCTTTTAATGAGCGCTTAAAACGGAAAATAAATTTATCCATCGGGCGACCAAGGCTCGGGATTTTTACAACAAGTCGTTCAACAACTTTATCTACCCTGTAACGGAAAGACTGATATCCTTTTGTCATTGTAAGGCGGCTGAGATATCTTGAAACTGCACCAGTGTTCTGATCAATTGACATCTGATTATCGTTTAAGATAACTATAAGATTTTTTCGCATCTGACCGGCATTTGAAAGGCCTTCAAAAGCCATGCCGCCTGTAAGAGCGCCGTCTCCTAAAACAGCAATAACCTTTCCTTCTTTTTTCTGCAGGTTCCAGGAAGTGAGCAAACCTAAGGCTGATGAAATTGAAGTTGAAGAATGTCCGTTTATAAAAAAGTCGTGAGGGCTTTCCTGTGTATTTGTAAATCCGGAAATTCCGTCTTTCTGGCGGAGTGTTGAGAACTGTTTGTAGCGTCCAGTCAAAAGCTTATGGGCATAACACTGATGGCTTACGTCAAAAATGATTGCATCATCAGGTGAAGAAAAAACTCTATGAAGGGCAATTGTTAATTCTACTACACCAAGATTGCTTGCAAGATGTCCGCCGTTTTTTCCTACAGTTTGAATAATTGTATTACGAATTTCCTGGGCGAGTTGCTTTAATTCTTTTTGAGAAAAATTTTTTATATCTGACGGCGAATTAATATTCTCTAACATATCATAAAAAAAGGGGCTGTCTAAAAAGAACAGTAATATTCTTTTTAGACAGCCCCTTATCTGAAACACAAGCTGTCTCGACCTAAAAACTACTTGCTCTTATGTCGATTTCTTCTAAGCATCTTCTTACGCTTATGTGTCGCCATCTTCTGGCGCTTTCTTTTCTTACCACAAGGCACGATGGCACTCCTACTTTATAAAGTTTGTATATTATGGCAAAAAATGAGGGATTAGTCAATATATTTAAATAATATGTATTCATGAGGGAAACAGATATACTTCCACTCGGTTAGCCTGCAAACTACTGCTGAGCTTGCAAGGAAGATTTATCTCGCTTCGCTCGGCAAGCTCAGATGTAGTTTGCAGGCTCCCCTCGTTCGCGTATATCTGTTTCCAAATGGAATCATGTTTTTTTATTTATATTGATAATCTTTCTTTTATAATAGTACAAACTTTCTCAAGATCTTCAGCCGGGCTTTTAAAAGGGATAACTATGCTGTTGGGGATGTCGCGGATGTAGGTGTATTGTTTTTTGGCGTATTTTCGGGTGTGGTGTTTTATTTGGTTCACTACTTCTTCTTTGTTTTGGTATTGGAACCATTCCTGATAGCCTATGGCTTTTAATCCTGGGGAGTCTTTTGTGTAGCCTTGCTCAAGTAGAGATTTTACTTCTTGTTCTAAGCCTTGAGATATCATTTGGTCTACTCTTTGATTGATTCTTTCGTATAAAAGTTCTCTTGGGGGGTCTAGTACGATGAAGGTAAAATCGTATTGTGGGCGTAATTCTGGAGTTATGGCAAAATCGGTGCGGGGTTTGCCGGTCAGGTAATAGACTTCAAGGGCGCGGCAGATCCTATATGAGTCATTCGGGTGGATTTTTTTTGCGCTTTGGAGGTCTATTTTTTTTAATTCTTCGTAGAGAGGGGCGTTGCCTTCTTTTTGAATTCGCTCTTTTAATTGATTTCTTACTGTTTCATCACTTTCGGGAGTTTTTGGTATACCATATAAAAAGCTTCTTATATAAAAGCCGGTGCCGCCACATATTACTGGGATTTTTCCTCTTGAATAAATGTCATGGCATAATTGATCGGCCTGGTCTAAAAAGTCGGAAACATTATATTGCTGGTCGGGATTTAAGATATTGATTAAATGATGAGGGATTATTTTTTGCAGTTCTGTCTCTGGTTTGGCAGTACCAATATCCATGCCTTTGTAAACTGCCTGACTGTCTGCGCTTATAACTTCTGCGTTTAAAATAAAATGACTGCCCTGTTTTGAGAATAACTCTTTTGTAAGGGCAGTCTTTCCAGAAGCTGTAGGAGCAAAAATTACGATAACAGGTATTTTGCTTTCCTGCTTTACTTCCATACTTACTGTTTTTCTTCGATTCTGTAATTTACTACGTGATTAAAAAGCTGTCTTGCGGCAACACAAACGACTTTGTCTGAGTTAGCAGCAATTTCTGGATCATTTACTTTTGCCAGCTGGTAAGCACGGCGGCTTGCGGCTACAGTAATTTCATAGATATTACCATTAAATTGAACAAGCTGTTCCAAAGGAAAAATCATCACAATACCTCTCAAAATAATATAATAGTTTAACAATATATAGTATTTAGGTCAATATGTATCCTATAGTGAACTATATATTATATTCTTCACCCTACGGGTAAGGTCCCAGGTGCCGGCGTCTACTTTTTGCATGGTCATTACTACTACAAGTTTGTTTGGAATGTCAACGCTGAGATATGGACCAAGCCAACCGTCCCAGCCAAACTCACCTTTTGTTGTTATCATTTTGCATTTTGATGGGTCTGTGGCTATTCTTAAAAGATTGCAGTAGGTGTAGCCAATTAAGTGCTCCATTTTAATATCAAATTTCTTTTGAACATCTTCGCGCAAGACTGCACTGCTCATAAAATCTACTGTTGCACTTTCAAGGACTTTTCCATTATCGTATGCTCCTTTATTCATGAGCATTAATCCAAACTTCATAAAATCATCTGCTGTTGAACAAAGTCCGGCACCACCACTTTCAAAGGCAGGAGGTCTGTCCATTTTATAACCTATTCCCAAATTGCAGCCTGTAAACTCTTCAAGCTTTTCATCTGGCAGAGCGCGGTAGATTTTTGAAAGACGAGGCTGTTTTTCAGCAGAAACATAAAAACCAGTATCGTCCATCTTCAGCGGTTCAAAAATATTTTCTTTCAAAAACTCACTGAACTTTTTTCCAGCCACTTTTTCTATTACTGCACCAAGGATATCTGCGGAATAACCGTAGTTGTAATCTGTTCCAGGTTCAAAGTTTAATGGAATCTTTGCAATGCGCTGGGCAAAATCCTGTGTTGTAATTTCATTTTTTCCTGCAACATCAGCATTCAAGGCATCTATAAGTTCAGAGGTTTTATGTTCACCATAAGTACTCCCTTCCCACCAGGCCCCATAACCATAACCGCTTGTCATGTTTAATAAATCTTGAATAAGAATCGGCTTTTGTGCAGGAACGGGATTTCCAACTTTTCCAGTTTCATAAGCGACTTTAACATCTGCAAATTGCGGAAGAATATCCTTTACCGGCTGTGCAAGATCAAGCTTGCCCTGCTCTATTAATTTATATGCGGCTGCACTTGTAATTGTTTTACTCATTGAATACATTCTGCAGATTGTATCGCGTGAATATTTTTTTTGTACAGCAATATCAGAATAGCCAGACTGCCAGTAACCAATTTCTTTATTATCTTTAAAAATCAGAACGTTTGCACCAGCTACAGCTTTTTTAGAAACATATTCATCCAGCACATTCTGAATACAACTTAAATGAGATATATCCATTTTAAATCCTCTTAATTGCAATTAATGTAATATCATCTGCCTGTTTATCTTCTGTAATCCAGCCATAGCGTGTAAGGTTTGGATCTTCAAGAGCACGCTGTTTTTCAAGCTCGGCCATTGACTGTTCCCCACCTGCGTTACCAGCGCCTTCAACTGGCAGACAATAGCGGTTATATAAAGTGAAATGTTCCTTAAGGAATTCGTCAAGGAACTTTTCAATTTCAATTTCATCGTCTGCTCGGACTGATGGAGACTTAACCATTCTGAATACGCGCTCAACCGCAGCAAGTGCAATAATTGTTTCATCAATTGTTCCCTTACAAGTAGAGAAATCAAACTCAAGAACTTCTGTTTTGTTAGGATTGTCTAACTTCTGAAGAACAAACTTTTTGCGCATTGTTACTGCTTCAATTACCTGAGCAATTCGTTCTGTTCCAAACTGTTCCTTTTCATCAAGAATCTGAACATTCTTTGTTTCTTTACCAGTTCGTGGATCTGTTCTTACATCTTCCTGTACCGTCTGTTTTACAACCCAGTTTTCATCACGAACAAGTCGTTCTGCTTCATCAATACCGTCAGTGTAAAGATACAAAACATCACCATGATTCAAACTGAGCTTTTCAACTTTGTATCCACCTGCTGTCATTTCTACAAGGTCAGTTGAAACACCGCCCGCCGTTGGAGTATTTGACAAAGTAATTTCTTTAAGTTTCTTTGTAACACCATCAAGAATGTGGATCTTATTATCACCCGCATTACAAACATAAAGCTCACCGGTAATCTTATTGTAAAGACTTATATTAATAGTACTGAACTTTCCGCGTGTACCAAGGTCAAAAATAAAATCATTTACTGCAGAAACAAACTTCTTAAGGTTTATTCCCTGCTTATTAAACTTCCAGTCAGAGAAATAATAAAAATCCTTGAACTTAGTTGCAACTACAGAAACAAGGAGAGCTGCCGGAACACCATGGCCGGAAATATCACACTTAATAAATACATACCACTGGTCGTCGAGTTTTTTATAATCAAAGTAGTCACCACTAACAGCAGAGTCTCCCTTGTAGAAGGCATACAAATCAAGCTTTTCTTCATTCAATTTAACTACCGGTAGCTTTCGTCCACCTTCTCCATCCATAAGAGGGATGAATCGTTCCTGAACAGCCTTACCGTCGAGCTGAAGGAATTCTTCGTAAGCCGCAAGACCTGCAGAAAGTGTCATCTTATTTACAACATCTCCAAGGTGACCAATTTCATCCTTAGACTTAATATCAATATGTTTTTTCTCGAGTTTCTGTCGTTCGCGGACAGACTTTGTCATGAGAGAACCGACTTCAACAAGATGACTTTCGAGTTTTTTAATTGGCTTTACAATAAGACTTGCAAGAAGCCATGCACCAATTGCACCAAGAATAACAGCAGCAAGAGCATACAAAGCACCAGTTATATAAATCTTACGAATTTCTGCACGCAGTTGATCTACAAGATTCTGTACTGTTACTTCCATAAGAATTGCACCGTGAACATAATTATCAGAATTACCGGAACGATAAAGAACAGGTCTGTAGAAAAGATAATCAGTAATTTCACTTTCGAGCATGTCAGAAGCAAAGCCCGGATAAGAAGAAGAGTTTTCTGTAGCAATAGAAGTAAGGAGACTGTTCAATTCATTACGAAGCTTTGTAGTTGTATCAGAAACAACCTGACGACGTAAATTACTTTCTTCATCAGTCTTAAGTGCAAGCTCAGTATTTTCCTGAGAGAACAAAGTAATCTGTTTTGAAATATCGCTTGCTTTTGCAACAACCTTATCATTAAGGCCGTTAAAGCGTTTAAGAATTGTAAGCACGTCTTCATCAATCATGCGGGTTTCACCGGCTACAATTCCATACTCACCATAATTAACAACCTTCTGACTTATAGCAGGATCGTTCGAAGCCCATACATAACTTATACTATCTGCAGGTCCGTTCAAAGAAACAAAGCCTTCTTCTTCGGCAGCAGTAGAACTCTTTGTTCCAAGAATTGTGATGTATTTTACTTCGGACATTGCATCCTTTTGAGTTGGAAGAGCACCAATTTCCAGGTCGTTTTCGGTAGGGAGAAAGTTACGAACGCCTGAAGAAAGACTTTCCATAAGAACATCAATTCGATTATAAAGTGCTGTAACAAGAGTTTCTTCCTGAGTAGCAATCATGTTGTTTCCGTTTTGCAGCGTTACAAAAATAACTACAATTGCAACAAGGACAATTGTAAAGCCAACGAGTTTTCCTCGCAGCGAACGCTGTTTTTCTTTTTTTGTTTTGATTTTTGATGTTGGCATAGCTTCTCCCGAAATAAGTGCTTTTATTTCCATAGATATAATTTTCTGTTCGTTATGACGCTGTACTGCATAAATAATTACAGACTGCAAGATTATTATTATGAACAGTACAATCAAAACAGAAAGTACCATTGCTATTGTTAATGTAAATTTAACAGAGCATGTTACAGCCTGATATTTATTTTTGTATACATATTCAGGTTCAATTTTTACAGTACCATTTTGAAGGATAGTAAGAATCTGGCCGCTCATGTAAAGACCGCGGTCTGTATGAACAAGCCCTACTTTATATTTTCCTTCATCCAGATCTGTACCAATTTTTACCTGAGAAATTTTTGTATCTGAATTAACCTTGAACTGACCATCTGCTGCAGTTAAGGTCATGTCATAAGGAGCAAGGCCATCTTTATCAATGTAGATTCTTGAAATTGTTCCTTCATAAGCAAAGCCGCCACCAGTAATTTCAAGTTCCGGTTCACCAAGATCATTAAGTTTTTGCTTTGCCGAAGTTATAAATGTTGAAGGACGATATTTATTTAAAAATACAAGAATTGATTTTGAGCGTCCAACATTACCAACTTCATCAATTGCATTTACAGTAAATCTATAAACACCGTTAGACTGATTATTATAGTTTTTTGATTTTGTTGATGAAGTTTTCATATTGCCTTTAAGGGCATTTTCTTTTTCTAAGGCAGCAGAATATTTTTGAACAAGAGCATCTAATTCTTTTGCAACTCTTTCTGTGCTATATGAAATTTTATGAGTTTTATTTTCTACAAGAGTTTTTGGAATTGCACCAAGATATACAAGCTCGTAATCATAACCAGAAGTATCTGAATCAACAGACTGCTTCCATTCAAATGAAAGTGTATTAGAAGTTGCAAATCCATATTTATCAAGATTTGGTGCAAGCGGCTCTGGAGGTACTGGTGGAGTTAAATCTCTATGATAAGTAATCTTTGCACTTTGTGACCAGTTACCTGCTTTATCCTGAACGCGTACTAAAAGATTATAAAATCCGTCTTCCGGAGCCTGAACATTTATAGTTTTTATATTTGAAAAATATTGAACTCTTGCAGGCGGCTCTGCAGTATTTTCTTTTCCCCATGAATAGGAATATCCATTTATACCAGAAGAATCATCAGGGAATCCAATTTGAATGTATACGTTTTTATCGCGGCTTGCTTTTCCTTCGCGGAAAGAAGTTGGCGAAAGTCTTGGAGGAGACACAGTTGTATCTGGTAAAAGTATAGAAAGATTGTTTGCAGACTTTGAGCTTTGCTGCCAGATAAAGCTGAGCTGCTTTTGAGCAGTACCATTCTTTTTTACAATGAGCGGAGAAACGAACATATTTGAGTAAGAGTTTTCTAGAACAGTTATCTGCTCCCAGTCATTTCCCTCTTTTTCGGCCATGTATATTTGTTCAGAACCTGTACGCGTATCAAACCAAAGAGCGTAAAGCTTTCTGTTATATTCAAATAACATTGCGCGGTTTGAGTTTCCTCTGTCAGAAATCTTTATTGCCGACTTTGAAACAAGGCCGTATTTATTTATTTGGGCAGACCAGATTGCGGCACTTACAGATTCCATTCTTTCCCATACTAAATAAGTATCTCCGTCGAACGTATATAAAGATGGACGTTGATTCTGGAAATTTGCAAAGTTCCTTTTTTCATTAGAAGGAAGCGAACTTTGATCTGTAAGCAGTGTTGGTTCTGTCCAACTTTGTCCGTCTGTAGTAAAGGTGCTGAACAATTGATATGAAAGTCTGTTTGTTACCGAAGAAGAATAGTATGCCTGAAAAACAACAAGGTCCCCACCAGCAATTGAAATTTGATATGGAACAAACGGATTTCTCATCTGGCGGCATGGATCAAACTGTTTAAAAGCTGACCATTTTTTTCCGTCCTTTGATTCTGCTGTATAAATATAAAATGAATCGTTTATTGCAACAGATGCAAAAAGTCTAAAGGAGCCGTCCACACAGGAATATACACGAGGTGCAATAAAATACTGATCACTTGAAATGTCTGTTTTTGTAAATGAGCGGCATGCATTTGTTGAAAGATATGCCGAAACATTTTTTTTGTCTGAAAGAACTGTTACAAGAACGCAATCCTTTGTTGCAGTATCAGGCTTTCCTGCTGTTACAGAAAAAATATCAGGAACTTCCCCGGAAAATTTAAACGGGCCTGCAAATCTAAGATTATCAAAATAAGCTGTGTTGTTTGTATAAACGCGACACGAAAGCCATATTTGATTTTTTGAAGAATCAATTTCCTGCCAGAAAATATAAGAAGAGTCTTGAGCATTTATAACAACTGGAAATCGTGAATCGCCGGAAGTTATTATTTTTGGATTTTCCCAATAATACTTTTCAGCAGCTAAAAGAGATTGAACATGAACTGCAAAAATTAGCACAAAAAGAATGAGGATTTTTTTAATATAACAAGCCGACTTTTGCATCATTTTTATTATACACTACAACTGAGATTTAATCTTGTTGTTCAAGTCCTCCACTTCTTTGATTTTTATATTATTAGGATTATTGTTCAAAAGTCTGAGCATATAAGTATTGGCATCATCAATATTTCCTGTCTGGTATGCCTTTTTAGCTTGAGTTAAAAGATTCTGGTCACTGCTTGAAAGCACAATAATTGTGCTGCTACCAATCTTAAGAGAAATGCGGTCTTTTAAAGCTTCTGCTGTTTTATTATTTGGATTTATTCTAAGAGCTTCGTTTACTGTTTCAAGTGCCTGATTAAGCTTGGCTGTATTAGAACCTGCAGCATTAAACTGATTTTGTGCCTGAGTTGTAAGTCTTGTTGAACGGGCTGCGGCACTATTGTCTACAGGACGCTGTCTCATTCCAAGTTCAATTTCAAGATTATAGATTGCTTCTTTAAGGCCTTTGTAATCAGGTTCAAGATTGTAATAATCTGTAAGTGTATTATAAACCTGAGCCATTGTATCTTTCTTTTTGCTTTGAGCAATTGCTGTCTTAACCTTTTGTGCAAACTCTTCTTCAAACTTTACAGGATCATGAAGACGGTCAATCTTAAGGAGCAGCAGCGAAGCTTCATTATTAAGAGGATATACAGCTTTGATTTTATTTAAGTTTTCTTCTGCATTTGAAAGCGCATCATGCGCACCGTTTTCATCGCCTTTTTTAAGAAGCGCTTCTCCTTCATCATAATACTGATATGCAATACTCAAAAGCTGAGACATTTCAGAGAACAGAGGATCTGAAGGAACAAGGATTCTTCCAGTTTTCATAGAAACTGCTGTATTAACAAGCTCAAGGAAGCTTTCAAACTCAGGGTTCTTTTCTGTATGTGTTTCGGCCCATTTATTTATAGCAGCATTTATCAAAGCTTCTGAATCATCATAACGATCGTAGTTCAGAGCATCACGTGCCTGTGTATAAAGCTGACGAGATTCCTTTACAACAAGCTCGTTCTTTGCATCCATAATCTGAGTACTTAAAGTTGCAACAATACGGTCAACTTCATTTCTAAGCTCTTCGTTATCTGCAATTGCAAGAGATTCAGAATATTTTTCACTTGCTTCAAGCAGGAGCTTTTCTGCATTGTTAAGATTTCCTTTTGCAAGAGCTTCACGAGACTCTTCGATAATTGAAACTGCATAGTTCTTTGAATAAGCGGCTTCATCAAGCTTAACATTTTCTTCTGCCAAAAGCTGTGACGACTGCAATCTGTTTAATTCAAGCTCAGATTTTCTTGACTGCATATAATCAATACTTGATTTTACAACCTGAACAAGCGATTCATTTTGAAGCCAGTCTTCGTGAGCATTTAAGTTATCATTAAGAGATTTTTGTTTGTCTTCAATATCTTCAATATAAACTGTTGATTTGTTTCTTGACAGTTCATACATCTTAATTGAAAGCTCAGGATATCTGTAAACAGGATTTTTTTGTAGGCCTGCATTTTTTGCATAATCCAATAAGCCGCTTCCATCTTTAGCTTGTGTAATTGAACTGTATTTTGAAGAATCAATAGGCTCGTCAAAACCAGTGCTGTACGAAGCGGCAAAATATTTATAGTCATTTGAATCAGAAACATATCTGTCTGAATCTGAACGATAGCTGTCTGTAATAATTGTCCAGGAATCTGTCATTGATGAAGCTGATGTTTCAAAAAGCTTATCAAGATATTTATTATAAAGCTCTGTATGAACAGCCCATTGTGATTTATCTGACAAAGCAAGATATGCACTTCCCCATTCAAATGCAGAAGGCATAAGACTTGATTTTGAACCAAGAATTGTTGTCATGCGGAATACAGAATCAAACAAAGGAGTTATATCTGTGTTTGTCTGGGCTAACAAAGTTTTTTGAATATCCTGTTCTTTGCTAAATTCCTTAGACTTGTTAAGAAGCTCAATTGTAAGAGCACAAAGAGCCGGCTCATAATCAAGTGTTATATCATATTTTGTTTTATCTGCATTTGTAATAAGCTCAGAAGTATCACCCTGCAAAAGCGAATAAAGATTATTTGTCTGTTTTCCAAGCTTTGCAAATTCTTCAAGAGGAACAACAAATCTCGATTTGTTAGTCAGACTAACATAATCAATTGAAGAATCAAGAATCTCTGATGGCAGCAAAGTTAAGTATTCATTTTCATGCTGCTTTTCAATACTTAAAATTGCAGACTTTATAGTCTCAAGATTTTTTGTATACTTACAGTCAATTGCACCAAGAATACCAGAATACTTTGGAGACTGTACTCCAAGAATAAATCGCTGGATAAAAGGCAGATAAGATGCGTCTGTAATTTCGCTGTCTATCCCTTTTTGAATTTCATATAGCTCTTTTATCCTTTCACCACAATCATAAACTTCATTTCGAATATCAGTATATTTTTTGCAGGCATTTTCAAACTGAGGATACAATGCAGCGGCTTCAACATAATTGTCGTTGTTTATAGCACGAAGATATTGTGCAGAAATATTATCAAAATCTTTTTGCAAAGCAGCATCTTCAAAACGGGCAACAGAAGCATTCAAGTTATTTATGATTTCTTCTGCGTTTTCAATCATCTGAGTATTTTCTGTTTCAAACGAATCATAATACTCGTCCTTGTAAATATCAAAGCCTTCGGAAATTACCTGAGAGATTGCTGTAAAATATTCTCCGTTTTCAGAAAGCGCTGCAGACTCATTTAAGATTTTATCAAAAAGGAATGCATAGTATTTGAAAAGGTGCATCTCTTCAAGCATATCAATCATTCGCTTAATTTCGGCAGGAGGATTTTTTTCAATGCTTCGCATCTGAAGAATGATTTTTGCAGGAGTCTCGTGATCTTCCGGATTATCAGTACTAGATTTAATTGCTTTTTCTGCAAGAACAGAATACTGCTTACGACGATTCATAATTATTTTAATAAGACGCTGGGCGTTATCAAAATAATCAGGGCGTTTTTCAATGTATATGTTCAGCTGTTTTAATGCTTCTGTATAGTCGGTACGGCGAATAAGTCTTTCAATTTCAAACAAAGACATTACCTGGCCGTTGTCATCATCATGCTCAATTTCATCTACAGTTTGAGCAAAAACGGGTAATGCCATGTGAATTAGCAGGAGAAAAATTATTAAAATTTGAAAAAGCCGACTCTTCCCTTTCATCATATTTTTCTATTTTATTATACTATATTTTCGGTATTTAACCCTATATCTAGCAGAAAAAAAACCGATAATATAGTATAATTTTTTGGGATTTATCAGAATGAAAAACTTCTCAAAAATAGTTTTTACAAGTTTAGCCTTCCTCTTTTTTACTCAAAGCCTGTCATTATTCGCACTTGATTACGAAGATCTTACCGACACACTTACAGACCTTGGATATTTTAGCGGCAATAAAGATGAAGGTGCAACATCCTTTCGTTCACTGTTAATTCCTGTTGGAGGACGCCCAGAAAGCCTTGGTTCTGCATATACAGGTCTTTGCGATGATGCCGGCTATATAAATTATAACTCTGCTGCAAGCTGTATTATCAATGAGACGCAAGCTTGTGCCTTTCATAATTCATGGATTGCCGATTCCAAGATGGATACAGTTGTTTATACTACACGAATTGATAATGTTGGAATTGGATTTCAAGCAGGATGTTTATATCTGCCGTTTTCTGAATATAATATTTTTGGTGAACGTGTAAACGCAAGCTACTATTCCGAAACAAATTTTGCTGCAAATATTTCGTATAACTTCCTTGCAGGCTATGATTTTAAAGGGCTGGCCCTTGGTGCAACAATAAAATCGGCTTTCCGTTCCGTTCCTGACTATACCGACAACGATACAGACGCAATTATTTCACTTTCTGGCTTAGAGCAGTCCGGATTTGCTATTATGGCTGACCTTGGAATGATGATGCAGTTTAATTTCTTAAAATTCTTTGCTTCACGCACTCCAAATGTTCGAATTGGTGTTTCTGCGCAGAATCTTGGTGCTGCTTTAACAGGTTTAGGAAGTAAAACAGGTATAAAACTTGATGATCCGCTGCCTACTTTCTTTGCGGCAGGCATGTCATGTCAGTTTTTGCCAATTATAACAGCCACTTTTGACATAAAACAGCCTGTTAACCTGTTTAATATGACAGAATATCAGATGTTTTCTTTAAGTGTCGGGGTAATTCTTGCTTTTACAAAGCAGTTTAACTTGTTGATGGGTACCGAAATAAAAGGCGGTAACCCCAGATTTTCTGTTGGCTCGGAACTCCAGCTTACAAATGCACGTTTGAACTTTAATTATACCCTTGATTTAACTTCTTCTGTAAATCCTATAAACCGCATAAGTATTTCTGCCAAAATCCTTTTAGGAGACAGAGGTCGTGCAGAACGCCAGGCAATGATTGATAAGCTTTATTCAAAAGGACTTGAATATTACGCAAATTCCGAATGGGAAAAGGCCATAGAAGAATGGCAGGCAGTTTTAATCTTAAATAAACGCTACGACCCTGCAATTTTAGGCATTGAAAGCGCACGTTCTCAGATTGAAATGTATGAAAGGGTTCGCGAGTCTATGTTCTTTGAAGAATAACCCTGTAATCTCTATTTTTTAACAGAGAAAATCTTGTAGTTTATCCATGGGAACAGGTTATCAAGCAGTTCCAGCTTTGTTAACCATTCGGTGCTTACTGTATTTGAACCAAGAGCATCAAAAACTACTGTAAAGGCATTTATAGAAAGGCGGAAACGTCTGTCTGCGTATTCAGAATCAATTCCTTCATCAATCATTTTGGCCAATGAGCTTGATTGTGCTAAAAGAAGCTCAAGTGCACCAATATTCAAAAGTCTTGTTTTTAAGCCTGTATCACTTGGGAAACGTTCTGCAAGGTCAATCATTCTTTCTGTTGCTTTACGAACATAACGCATCATCCAGCAGTTTCTGCTTGAAAGAAGGTTTTCTCCATATCCACCGCTTGTTCCTGCAGAATAATATGGCACAATTTTTTCAAGTGTAAACTGCTTAGAAATGATTTCTTTACACAAAGTAACAGTTAAATCGTTCTTTGGAGCTTCTTCAATTACATTTTCGAGCCAGATTAAATATTCTGACCAATGTTTTCTAGCCTGATCTTCGTTAATACAGCATATCGAAGCAACATAATCAGCATTCTGAACGTTTTCTGCAGCCTGCGAAAGGTACTCTGCCCTTTTTTCAACAAAATCTTCAGCATCTTCTTTTGCCTGATTCTTAGCTTCTTCAAAATTATATGAAACAGAAGGATCATCGCTAAAGTCTTTTTTCCAATATTTGTAGCCTGTTGAACATCGTGCAGAATTTTCTTCCATGATTGGTGTAAGCTTTTTAAGTTCAAGTTCAAAACCAATATCACGATTTTCATTGCGATATACACTGTTTGAACTATAGCCTTCTTCACCAAAAAGCATATCTGTTGTTAATGGATCTGCAGTAAATATTCCAAGGGAATTTTCTGTTCTTACAGGATAGAAGATACCGTTTACAGGTGGTGTATCAGAAAGAAGAATACTTCTGCTGTTTAAGA
>JBGVAV010000028.1:0-4842 GCA_045224915.1 Treponema sp. | reverse complement strand
TGTGTTTACGCTCAGTGGGGCGGAGCCGCTATTATTGCAACTATCTGCGCTTCGTCTGCTGTTACAGAAGGTCAGGATTTTGTTCCTGTAACTGTTGAGTACAACGAAAAATTCTATGCTGCCGGAAAAATCCCTGGTGGCTTTGTAAAACGCGAAGGTCGTCCAAAGGATAAAGAGATTTTGGTATCTCGTCTTATTGACCGCCCAATGCGTCCACTTTTTGAACCGTCATTTGGTCATGAACTTCAGATCGTTCCAACATGTGTTTCTTGCGACGGTGTTCACACTCAGGATATTCTTGCTGTTATTGCCGCTTCTGCTGCAACTTGTATTTCTGATATTCCATTCCATGGACCAGTTGCTGCTTGTCGTATCGGATACTTGAACGGCGAATACATTATCAACCCAACATTCGAACAGATTGAAAAGGGCGAACTTGAAATTGTTGTTGCCGGAACTAAAGACGGCTTTACAATGGTTGAAGGTGGTGCCAACGAAGTTTCTGAAGAAGTAATGCTCGGCGCTCTTGAAAAGGCTCAGGGCTTTATTACAGATATGTGTCTTTTGCAGGAAGAACTTGTTAAGAAGGCTGGTAAGGAAAAGCTTCCTTTGAACCCTCTTGATGTTACTTTGGACAACGCAGAAGCTATCGAAGCAGAAGCAACACCTCTCTTAAAAGAAGCTTGCTTCAAAGACAGCAAAATCAACCGCGGTATTGCAATTTCTAAGGCTATTAAAGAGCTTGCTGCAAAACACGCAGAACAGCTTGAAGATCCTGTACAGATGAAGCTTTTCTCAACTTTGATGGACGACATTCAGTACAAGCTTCTCCGCAAGTCTATCCTCGACGAAGGCCTTCGTGTAGACGGACGTAAGGTTGATGAAATCCGCCCAATCACTTGTGAAATCAACGTATTGCCAACTCCACATGGTTCGGCACTTTTCACACGTGGTGAAACACAGTCGCTCGCTGTATGTACTCTTGGTACTGCAATGGACGAACAGTCATACGATGACATTGATGGAGACCGCTCAGAGCACTTCATCCTTCACTATAACTTCCCACCATATTCAGTTGGTGAAACAGGTAAGCTTACAACAGGCCGCCGCGAAATTGGTCATGGTAACCTTGCACGCCGTTCTCTTGCTGCTATGGTTCCAAGCCGCGAAGAATTCCCATACACAATCCGCGTAGTTTCAGAAATCATGGAATCTAACGGTTCATCATCACAGGCTTCTACTTGTGGTGGTACTCTTTGTATGCTCGCTGCCGGTGTTCCAATGAAGAAGATGGTTGCCGGTATTGCTATGGGTCTTATTACAGAACCAGAAGGCGACAATCCATACGGACGTTATGCAATCCTTTCTGATATCCTTGGTGAAGAAGATCACCTTGGTGATATGGACTTTAAGGTAGCCGGTACTGAAGACGGTATCACAGGCTTCCAGATGGATATTAAGATTGCCGGTGTTACAACAGAAATCATGAAGAAGGCTATGGAACAGGCTCGTGCAGGACGTCTTTTCATTCTTGGAAAGATGAAGGAATGTATCGACAAGCCGGCTCCACTTGCCAAAAACGCTCCACAGATCCTCACAATGAAGATTCCTGTAGACAAGATTGGCGCCCTCATCGGACCAGGCGGAAAGAATGTTAAAGCACTCTGCGCTCAGTATGATGTAACAATCAATACAGAAGACGACGGAACCGTAACAATCTATTCTAAGAACGGAATGAATGCAGAAGCAGCAAAGAAGGCTGTAAAGGGCATTACAGAAGATCCTGAAGTAGGAACAATCTACCAGGGAACTGTAAAGCGCATTATGGACTTTGGTGCTTTCGTAGAAATCCTTCCTGGAAAAGAAGGTTTGTGCCACATTTCTAAGCTCTCTAAGCAGCGTGTAAACAAGGTAACAGACGTTCTTACAGAAGGTCAGGTAATCCCAGTTAAACTTCTCGAAGTTGACAAGCAGGGACGCCTCAACCTTTCTTACATTGACGCCTTGGAAGGCTAAAAATTCATTTGTTTTTTTGAAAAACAAGTAATATAATAGAATAATGAATGTGTAGCATTTCGGATCATTTTTTGACCGGAATGCTATTTTTTTGGGGAGTGAATACACAGCATCTTATGCCAAGAATTATAACCTTTGATATCTGCTCATTGATAACTCTTGTTATACTCATTTCTTCGCTATTTTTTAGAAAAATGACCAGAGGTAAGAGCAATGTTCTTTATTTAGTTCTTGCTACTGTAGTTTTTCTTTCTGGTGTATTCGATATTCTCCGTATTTATCTTCCTACTAAGCTCCCTCATGATGTAGTAAGCTCTCAGGTTCAGATTTACATTTATAATTATCTGTATTTTATCTTCAGAAATCTTTCAACGCCTATATATATCCTTTTTATTTTTTCTGTTTGCGGAATGTGGCACGAGTTTAATAAGGATCTTTTGTTAAAACTAACCTGGGGCGTTCCTGTTTTTGCAATTGTTACACTTATTGTAATGGACATTTTTGTTCATAAGATGTTTGTTATTACAAAGGATCTTGAATATGTTCGCGGCCCATGGATTTCGTATCTGCGAATCTGTGCTGTATGGATTCTTGCTTATTCTGTAATCTGTCTTGTTTATAATAGAAACATGATTTCGCGACAAAAGTTTTTCCTGCTTTTGTCCTTGTGTCCAATCAATATTATAGGTGTTGTTATTCAACAATATTTTCCGCAGTACATGGTTGAAATTCTTTGTACAACATTCCCTCTGCTTTTTATTTCTCTTGCTGTTCAAAAGCCCGAAGAGATTATTGATTTGACATCGGGCAGTTTGAATTATTATGCGTTCAGGGAAGAAATCAGACGAAACCTTGCTGCAAAGCGAAAGCTCCGTTTTATAAGTATAAAAATCATGGATTTTGATCAAATCAAAAATACCATAGGAAAAGAAAATGAATCTTCGTTCCTTACAAATATAATCAAGTCGTTGTATTCAATTTGTAATAATGATGAATACGATGTTTATTATCTTAGCCAGGGTGCATTTGCAATTCTTACTTTGCGTGATGAAGCAAATGAAATTGATGTTATTGCGCAGAAGACCAGAAACTTTTTTGCCGGCCGTCATGAAATTCATAATATCAATTTGATGTTTGATTTTAAGATGTGTTTTGTGCGCTGTCCTGAAGATCTTAAAGATTATGATTCTGTAATGAACTTTGAAAAAAATCTTATTCATTCAATAAAAGAAAAAAATACTCTTGTTTACTTAAAGGAAATTGCTTCATCAACAGATTTCCAGATTTCTAATCAAATAGATAGAATTATTCAGCACGCAATTAGAGATAATCGTTTTGAAATGTACTATCAGCCTATTTATGAAATTAAGACACGACAGTATGTTTCGGCAGAAGCGTTAATCCGTCTGAAGGATGCAACCTTTGGATTTATCTCTCCGGCAATTTTTATTCCTGCGGCAGAAAAAACAGGCGCAATCCACGAAATAGGGGACTTTGTTCTTGAAAATGTTATCAGTTTTATTTCTGAAAATGATCTTGAACAATATGGTATTGATTACATAGAAATTAATCTTTCTATAGCGCAATGTATTGAAAGTAATCTTTCAGAAAAGATAATGGACCTGCTAAAAAGATATTCAGTCAGCCCGGAAAAAATTAATCTTGAAATCACAGAAACCTCGCAGGATGTTAATTACGATGTTATTGAACGCAATATAAATAAGCTTTCAGATAACGGCATTTCGTTCTCGCTTGATGATTACGGAACTGGTTATTCAAATGTTTTAAGAATCTCAAGGCTCCCTCTTAATATCATCAAGCTTGATAAAAGCTTTGTTGATGATCTTGATAAGCCTGGAATGAAAACTGTAATTTCTGAAACAATTGCAATGATTAAGAAAATGAACATAAAGATTCTTGTAGAAGGCGTTGAAACCTACGAAGATTTTGACTACTTCAGAAATGCAGGCTGCGATTATATTCAGGGTTATTATTTTTCAAAGCCTCTTTCGAAAAAAGATTTCTTTGATTTTATGGAAGCGTGTGAAAACGGCAAGACATCATCAACTGTAACAAATGCAAGCTTCTCTGCTGGAGGTACATCAGATGAATGATTTTATGATGTATGATGTTTCAGCATTTTTTATTTTCTTAACTCTTATAATTTCAAATATTTCAAAACACAGAATAAAGGGGCGAACAAATTCGTTGTACCTTTCTGTTCTTGTTGTTTCTTGTATTACAATTGTATTCCGAATTATTTATCAGCTTATTCTGCGCCATTACGAATATTCTAATAATGTAGAATTTGTTGTAAGGACGTTTGTTTATCTTTCGCTTATTGGACGAAGCCTTGTTTATTCTGTTGGACTTACCTTTGTTTTCTCATCTATTGGTATTCTTCCAATCTTCATGCGCAATGATACTTTAAAGCTGTTTCTGTTTATTTTGTTCTTAGTTCCAATCCTTTATATTCTTATGGATTGTGTAAAGCATATTATTTTTACTGTTACAAAGAACATGGAGCTTGTTTTCCTGCCTCCAATGATTGTCTTGAATATTTGTATTCTGACCTTGCTGTTCTTTGGCTTTGTTATGCTTCTTATATATAAAAGAGTTTTGGATAAGATTCACGTTTCTTATGGACTTGCTCTTTTCCCTGTAAACACTTTGCTCTTTATTATTCAGACAATTTATCCTCAGGTTCAGATAGAAATGTTTGTAATTGCTATGACCTGTTATCTTGCTTTTGCAACAATTCAGCGTCCTGAACTTCTTATAAATACAGAAACTTTGGCACAGTCATCAATTGCTTTTGAGAACGAG
>JBGVAV010000027.1:0-3288 GCA_045224915.1 Treponema sp. | reverse complement strand
AAGCTCCCTGGCTTTGATGCCGAAAAGACGATGGCGCGACTTGAGCCAAACTTCGAAGAACTCGAAAAGCTCCTTGCCGGATGTGTTTCCTTCTGCGAATGTCCTGATACTGTTCATTGCCGTATCATGGGTATGGGCGAGTTACTTTCAGCTCCTATTATGGAAAACGTTCTGCTCGCAAAAAAGCAGAGCGTAATTTTCCTTGACTCACGTAAATTTGTATTCACAACAGGAAACCAGAAAGAAGGCGAGGCCGATTACTCTGCATGTAACGAAGCCTGTGCTCCTTTCCGCGATGGTGCAAGTCCAACACAAACAAAGATTCTCTTATTCCCAGGTTTTATTTGTACCTGGTCTGGTGGACACGGAACAAAACCTGTAATGGGTCTTTTGGGCCGCAATGGTTCAGATTTCTCTGCAGCAATTATTGGTGCAAGCCTTCGCGTAAAACGTGTTGAATTCTGGACTGATGTTGACGGTGTTTATACTGCAGATCCTCGTGTTGTAAAAGATGCAATCCTTGTAAATGATATGTCTTACGAAGAAGCAATGGAGCTTTCTTTCTTTGGTTCCAAAGTTCTTCATCCAAAGACAATTGCACCTCTGCAGGCAAAGGGCATTGAAGCCTGGAGCTTGAACAGCCACAATCCAAGTGCACGCGGAACAAGAATTGGTAAAGGCCCATTTGAAAACCGCGGTAAAACAAGCATCTGTGGTATTTCTTCTCTTAAGCACGTTTCGATGATTAGTGTTGGCGGTTCTCTTATGAGAGGACGTACCGGTATGGCAAGTAAGATTTTCTCTGCTGTTTCAAGTGCAGGTTCTTCTATTCTACTCATTACACAGTCATCTTCTGAATATACAATCTCTTTCTGTGTTCGCGACAACGAAGCCGATGTAGTACGAGATGCTCTTGAAGCAAAGTTTGAACTTGAAATCCGCGAAAAGCTCATTGATGAAATTGATGTTCGCCAGGACTGTGCAATTGTAAGCGTTGTTGGAGACGGCATGATTGCTAACCGTGGTGTTGCTGGAAAATTCCTTAATGCTCTTTCAAGCCAGGATATTAATATTCTTGCAATTGCTCAGGGTTCAAGCGAGCGCTGTATTTCTGCTGTAATCGAAAATGAATATGCAGATACTGCTGTTAAAGCTGTTCATCAATTCTTCTTCCACACTGCACAGACAATCGAAGTATTTGCTTTTGGTGCAGGTACAATTGGTGGAACAATGATTGACCAGATTTACGAGCAGCGCGAAAAACTCTTGCACGAAAATGTAGACATCAAGGTTCTTTGTATTACAACAATTGACGGAATGATTTTGAATGAAGAAGGACTTGACCTTAGCAACTGGCGTGAACAGATGAAAAAGCCGATGTTCCCGTTCAACTCAAACAAGAACGTTGATGATATTATTAAATTTGTACGCGAGAAAAAGCCGCTCAATCCTGTATTCGTAGATTGTACTGCAAGCTATGATTTACCTGAGCGCTATCTTGATATTATTAATGCCGGAATGAGTATTGCAACTCCGAACAAACGCGCAAACTCAATGGACATTAATTTCTATCATGAGCTACGTCGTACTGCAAACAAAATGCACCGCCGCTTCTTATACGAGACAAACGTTGGTGCTGGTCTTCCAATTATTGATACTCTGCAGAACCTTTATAAATCCGGTGATAAGCTTACAAGCTTTAACGGAATTATGTCTGGTTCTCTTTCTTATATTTTTGGAAAGCTTGATGAAGGCCTTCCTTTCAGTAAGGCTGTTTTGGAAGCAAGAGAGCTTCGCTATACAGAACCAGATCCTCGTGATGATTTGAACGGAATGGACGTTGCCCGCAAGGGACTTATCATTGCCCGTGAATCAGGTTACGACATTGAGCTTTCTGATATTACAATGTACAACGTATTCCCTGATGACTTTGATTCAAGCGGAACTGTAGAAGAATTCCTTAAGAAGCTTCCACAGGTTGATGATTACTTTGCAAAGAAAATTGCTGACCTTAAAAAGAAGGGCAAGGTTCTTCGCATGGGCGCAAGTATCAAAGACGGAAAGGTTAGCGTAGGTATGATGGAAGTTGGACAGGATGATCCACTGTACAGCGTAAAGGGTGGAGAAAACGCATTTGTATTCTACACAGAACGCTATCAGCCAATTCCTCTTACTGTCCGCGGATACGGTGCAGGTGCTGGTGTAACAGCTGCCGGTGTATTTGGTGATATTTTGAGAACTGTTAGTTTTAATATGGAACGATAGGAGACTACTATGGAAAAATTTGTTCTGAGTGTATTAGTTGAAAACAAAGCTGGTGTCCTGAGCCGTGTGTCGGGACTCTTTAGCCGCAGAGGGTACAACATTGATTCTCTTACAGTGTGTGAAACATCTAACCCTGACCAGTCACGTATGACAATTGTCGTGAAGGGCGACGAATACATTCTTGAACAGATTCAAAAGCAGCTTGCAAAACTTGTAGAAGTTCTTGCTATTAAAAAGTGTGACTCTGGTTCAACCTGTCAGCGTGAAATGGCTTTAATAAAAGTTCGTGCTGAAGGAACTAACCGCGGAACAATTATTGAAACATGCGATATTTTCCGTGCTCACATTGTTGATGTGGGAATTGACTCTGTGGTAGTAGAAGCCACCGGAAGCGAAGACAAAATAGAAAGCCTCATTCGATTGCTTGAGCCATATGGTATTCTTGAATATGTGAAAACAGGCTTGACCGCAATGGATAGAGGATCGACTGTTATGTAAGCTTTACCCATTTAGTATTGCTTAATTCAAAAACATCCGGGCTTGGGGAAGTGCATTCTCCAAGCCTGAATATTTTAACGGGGAGGGGGAAGGTTGGATCTGTAATGTGGATTGCCACGTCGCTACGCTCCTCGCAATGACGGGGCACGCCATAAATAAAATCTAATCTGCTATTTATAATTCCATCATCAGTTTTAATTTCTACAGGGCACACCAGATATCCTTTCTGCACATCATATTCTGGAGCTAAAATTGTAATGTCTGTAATTTTTTGTTTGGCCTGCTGCACACTTTCAAAATCGGTAAAAATCCAAAGCGGCATGGCGCTGTATGAAATTATTTGATTGTTAATATCAAAAATCTGTTTGATGATTTTTTTCTGGGCATTGATGAGTTTTAATTCCAAATCTGAATGTGGGGCAATAACAATCATTTTCATATAGTATAATTTTTTTAGATTAAATGGTATAGTTGTATCTGTCGATAATTTTGTAGAAAGATATTTGGGTGAGAAAATGAATATTA
>JBGVAV010000026.1:0-23252 GCA_045224915.1 Treponema sp. | reverse complement strand
TTCAACTTCATAATCCGCATAAACAGAATATTGCGCTTGTTTATATAAATAAGAAATTTAATTTTGAAAAAGATATTGTAAATACAAAACCGGAATTGTATGGTAAATATGGAAGACTTGGAAAACCTGGGGGTAAAGAAAAATGAGCAATGATTTTCCACCAATGATTGGCAAATATAAAATTGCAGGCGTAATTGCAAAGGGTGGTATGGGTGTAGTCTACAAAGCAATTCATCCGTCTCTTAAGCGCTACGTTGTTATTAAAAAAATGACTTCGCGCGGAAACTCTTTGAACGCCGAACGTTTTAAAAAAGAAGCACAGATTCTTATGGACATGCACAGTCCTTATATTGTTCAGCTCTTTGATTATTTTACAGAAGCCGGCAGCCGCTATATGGTCGAAGAACTTGTTGATGGAATTGCTCTTGATAAGCTCATTAAAAAACAGACAGTACTTCCTCCTCCTGTTGCCATGCTCATTTTACAGGACAGCTGTCTTGCTTTGAAACACGCACATTCTAAAAAAATAATTCACCGGGATATTAAGCCCGGAAATATTTTGATTTCGCGCAGGGGAGAAATTAAACTTGCCGATTTTGGAATTGCCAGCGATAGGGAAGATACAGAAAATAATATAACTCTTTCTGGAATGAGTCTTGGAACTCCTGCATATATGTCGCCGGAACAGTTCGAAGACAGCGCTTCTGTAGATGAACGCGCAGATATTTATTCTCTTGGAATTATGCTTTACGAAATGCTCACGGGAACAAAGCCTTATCCTGGTGAGTTCAGCATGGAAAATTTCAAAATCATCAAAAAAGGAAAATATATTCATGCCCGCAGAATTGATAAAAAGATTCCAAAGGAACTTGAAGCACTCATTCACAAAATGATCAGGCCTAATCCTAAAAAGAGATTCCAGTCAATTGATCAGGTTTTGCGTGCAATTAAAAAATACCTCAGACATTTTAATACACATGATATTCGTGTACATGTTGCAAAGGCGGTAATCACTACTAATACTTACGGTTTCCCATTCTTTAATCCAAAAGATAAATTGTTCCGCTTTGTGCGAAGAATTGTTCTTAGTGTTGCCGCTGTTGCTGCTGTGTTTACATTCTGCTGGAAAGCAGGACTTATTCATAAGACAATTCTTAAGAAATGGTATACTCCTGTTCAGATTCAGATGGAGGTGCCTCGTTCACTTTCGGCAGACCTCGATCTTCCTATAAAGGCTTTCTTCTTTGAAAATGACGCCAAGGATATTCCAGAGGTAAAATCTGCACGAAGAGAGTTCCAGGTAAAGGGTTCCCGTTTTTTTGAAAAATGGTTTACAGTTCAGACAACTGTTGAAGTTGCAAGACTTGCTTCTAAAAACAGAACATACAATATTTCGCCTGTTTATCTTAAAAAAGGAAATTACCGCGTAAAGGTTGTAGTTGGACCTTATGTATGGTGGAAGTCTTTCAACGTTGATGAAAAATCTGTTTTGATTGAAAGCGATTTCTTAAAGGGAGTTACCCGCGAGCTTGCAATTTCCACCTACGTTTACGATGGAGTTTCTGGCAAGAACATAACCGACAAATCTAAGATTGAGATTTTTTATAAAAACAACTGGAAGGAAATTTCTGCTGTGCCTGCCGACGAATTAAAATCTGGTACAGTCTGGAAAATTAAAGTTACCAGCCCTGGCTACGAGGAGGAAACCTTCTCGCTTTTGATTGACTGGTACCAGGACAGATTGTTTATAAGTTCAGAATTACGACCTAAAAGATAATGGATTGCCACGTGGCAACAATTTGGAGAAATGCATGGACATTAAAGCAATAATTTTTGACATGGACGGGGTCATTCTCGATTCCGAAACAATCAGCGATAAAACCTGGAAAATTGCTCAGGACGAAATGGATTTAAAAACAGATACAGATTTTATAAATATGTGCCGCGGCTCAAACCGTAATGATACAATCCAGATTCTGCATAAGGTTTTTGGTGTTGATTTTGATGCAGAAGCATTCCTCCAGCGCGCAACAGTGCTTTTTCATATGTACGAAGATACTCAGGGAATCCCCCTCATGCCTTATGCAAAACAGATATTGCAATATTTAAAACCAAAATATCGTCTGGCTCTTGCTTCTTCTACAAACGGCGTGGCAGTGGAACGTCAGCTTACAAATGCAGAGGTAATTGATTTTTTTGAAACCCGTACAACCGGCGAAATGGTAGAGCACAGTAAACCAGATCCTGAGATTTATCTTATGGCATGCCGCTCGCTTGGAGTTGATCCGGAAGAATGTGCAGCAGTAGAAGACAGTTCTAACGGAATAAAAAGTGCACATGCAGCGGGTCTAAAGGTTATTATGGTTCCAGATAAAATTGCGCCAACACCAGAAATCGAAGCGCTTTGCTGGAAAATCTGTCCAACATTAAAAAGTCTTGAAGAGTTTTTATAGTTCATTTATAATTAAATGAGGGAAAATTAGAGGGGAAAAATGGCATACGTTAAAAATTTATTCGATTCAAACTTCATTCAGTACGCAAGCTATGTAATCCGCGATCGTGCTATTCCAGAAATTACAGATGGACTTAAGCCTGTTCAGCGCCGCATTATTCACACACTTTTAAAAACAGATGACGGACGTTTTACAAAGGTTGCAAATGTCTGCGGTAAGGTAATGGCATATCATCCGCACGGAGATGCTTCTATTTATACTGCACTTGTAAACCTTGCAAACAAAGAGCTTTTTATAGATAAACAGGGAAACTTTGGTAACATGTACACCGGCGACAGTGCATCTGCTCCCCGTTATATTGAATGCCGTCTTCGTCCTATTACAAAGGATATTTTAAATACAAATCCAAAAATCACACAGTATGTAGATACTTACGATAGCCGAGATACAGAGCCTCTTGCATTCCAGGCAAAGCTTCCGCTTGTACTCATCATGGGTGCCGAAGGTATTGCTGTTGGTATGCGTACCTACATCATGAGTCATAATATTCACGAAGTAATTGATGCAGAACGCAAATGTCTTCGTGGCGAAAAGTTCCAGCTTTATCCTGATTTCCCAACAGGCGGATTGATTGACGTTTCCGGCTACGAGGATGGTCTTGGTAAAATTGTTACACGTGCCAAAATGGACACAAGCGATGATAAAAAAATCGTAATTACAGAATTGCCTTATGGTTCTACAACAGAAAGCCTTTGTAATTCTATTGAAAAAGCTGTAAAGAATGGAAAAATCAAGGCAACATCAATTCAGGATTATACAAGCGATAAAGTAAATATTGAAATCAGACTTCAGCGCGGTGTTTACACAAAGGATGTGGTAGATGCCCTTTATGCCTTTACAGACTGCGAACAGACAATTTACTGTAATCTGCTTGTAATCAAAGACAACATGCCTGTTCAGATGACATGTACTCAAGTTATTCAGTATCATGCAAAGCAGCTTGTTGGAATTTTAAAGCAGGAGCTTGAACTTGAAAAAGCCGCTCTTATGGAAAAGCTTCACCTGCGTACACTTGAACGCATTTTCGTTGAAGAGCGCATTTATAAGAAAATCGAAAATCAGAAAACAGAAGAGGGCGTAATCAAAGCTGTTATGGATGGCTTCAAACCTTTTAAAGCCGAACTCATCCGCCCGATTACAGTTGATGATGTTGATCACCTGCTTAAAATCCCAATCCGCAGAATCTCTCTTTATGATATGAACAAGAACAAGCAGGAAGTTCAGGCAATCAACGACCGCATCAAAGAAATTAACCGCCTGCTCAAGCATCTTGTTGATTATGCAATTTCATGGCTGGATGGTATTGAGGCAAAACTCGATGGCATTACAACACGACGCCGCACAGCAATTACAAATATCAATACAGTAGACGTTAAAGCTGTTTCTAAACGAGACAAGCCTCTCAGATATGATGAAAAATCTGGAAACCTTGGAACCGAAGTTAGCGGTGGAGAAGAAGTACTCAAGGTTACTCCATACGATAAAGTTCTTTATGTACGTAAGAGCGGAATCTATTCTGTTTCTGAATGTCCTAAGAAAATATTCGTTGGACCAGAAATGCGTTACTGTGGACTTGCAGACAAAGAAAGTCTTTCAAAAGTATTGTTCACAATTTTGTACCGCGATCCTGCTACACAGTATGTTTACATCAAACGCTGTAAGATTGCAGGCTACATCATGAACCGCGACTACTTCTTTGCCCCGGACGGAATGGAAGTTCTTCACGTTGATACACGAAAGACCTTTGAGTTCAAGCTCAACTACGTTCCAAAGGGCCGCATCAAAAAACTTACAGAATCTTTCAAGGCAGGCAACTACGAAGAAAAGTCTCTCAAAGCAAAAGGCGTAAGAGTTGTTTCTAAAGAAGTAAAGGATATTGAGGTTTTGTAGACTTTCGTCATTGCGAGCGAAGCGTGGCAATCCATAATTTGTAGTATTAATGTTAGTTTTAAAATCAACTATTTCTTTCGAAGAAGTAATCAAAGGCTCCAAATTTCTCTCCGAGCTCTTTCCCTGCGAAAGTCAATCACAGGCGCGCGACCTTGTAAAAGCTCAGAAAACTAAATATCCCGACGCAACTCATGTTGTTCATGCTTTTGTAGTAGGGGCGGGTGCCGAAATCCTTGGCATGAGCGATGACGGTGAACCTTCCGGAACTGCAGGTCGCCCGACTCTTGATGTGCTCAAAGGCTTTGGCTGCACAAACACACTTGTAACAATTACCCGCTGGTTTGGAGGTACACTGCTTGGAACAGGCGGCCTTGTAAAAGCATATTCCGGTGGCGCAAAAGGGGTGCTCCAAAAAGCAGAGGCAGAAGGACTTTTTGAAGAGCTTGTAGAAAAGCGCAGTTTTACCTTTGCCTGCGATTATAGTCTTCATAAACTCATTAAATTAAATATGGAACAGTTTGCCCTTTATGATGTAAATGAAGAATTTGCCGAGGGTGTAACAATATCAGGCAAAATCCGTGCCGACCAGTTTGAGGCCTTTTCTGCAAAGTTAATGGATTTGTCGAATGGTCGTGTTACTGTGAAATAACCGACTCCCTTACAATAATCTTTCCTGTTGCAAGATGTCTTCCCTTGATGTACGGCTTACCTGTAACTTTGTTGATAATCAGTTCGGCAGCCATGGTACAGATGTTTTCTGGTTCTACGCCAATTGTTGTGAGTGGAATTGTTTTTTCCTGTTCCGAAAGGAAGTTGTCATAACCTGTAACAGAAACATCATCTGGAACTTTAATTCCGTTTTCTTCAAGCTGACCTATGAGCTTTGATGCTGTAAGATCGCTGTTGCACACAAAGGCAGTTGGAAAATCTTTTTTAGACGGAAGCGCCATTTGAATTAAAAGTCCATTTTCATCACGATCCGAAATTATATCTTCAAGATTTGCCGAAAGTCCCTTTTCGTACATTGCTTTTTGAAAGCCCATGAATCTGTCGCGGATAGAAGTTGTTGCGTCAAAGCTTCCTACAAAGCGCATGTTTTTATGTCCCCTGTTGATGAGGTAAGAAGTGATGAGATATGAATTAAAAAAGTCATCATTTACTACGCAGTCAAAATCAGGATCCGGAGTATAAAAATCCATGAGAATAAAATTGCGGTAAGAGGAGTTAACCTTTTCTATAAAATCAGTGCTTGTCTGTCCAAGAAAAATAATGCCGTCTACTTTGTTTTCTGTAATAAGACGTGGAAGAACACAGTTCTTTTCATCCTCAGAAGAAAGAAGCTCCATCATGCTAAAGAAATTTTGTTTTAATAAAGCTGTAGAAAGGTGATTAAATAAATACCAGTAAAAAGAAAAATTTGGTGAAAAAAATCTGGAAGGAATTACAATGCCAATATTTCCTGTAATTCCATTTTTAAAACCTGAGTTAGATTTAACAGGTCTGTAGCCCATCTCCTGAGCAAGCGCTTTTATCTGCTGACGAAGATCTTCACCAACACCTTCTTTGTCTGAAAGTGCTTTAGATACAGTAACAGTACTGATGCCAAGTTTTTTAGCAATGTCCGAAAGTCGTACTTCTTTTTTTTGTTTCATAAGGTAATTTTAGCATAATTTAAGTAAAAAAACAAATGAAACTAAAGGTGGAATGAAAGATTTATTCCCATTGGAGTTACGCTTAAATCTGGACCGTTGCGCTTTTCAAATTTGCTGTAAAAAGATTTTGTGTGAAAGTAAGGAACAGCAATTCCACAGGCAGTTCCAATAATTGCACCTGTTACAACATCTGAGACAAAGTGATTTCCACTTGCAATGCGCAGGACTCCTGTAAGAGTTGCAATTCCAAAAGAAGCTCCTGCTACAGCATATTTCCATTTTGACTCTGGAAAATACTGACAGAAAAGCATTGTTGTAAAAGAGGCTCCCGCAAAAGCCAGGGTTGTATGTCCCGAAGGAAACGAACAGTTCCAGTCTCCCTCGTCAACCTTGTCCTGAGGATATCCGTCAAAGTACATGTATGGGCGTGCCCTGTAAACAACAAGCTTGAGCCATTCTTTTATTCCATTTGCGATGAGTAAAGTTTCTGCATACATAGTTCCAACTGTAAGCCATTCCTCAGAAGGAAGCACTGCAAACATGGCAGGTGTAAGCATGGTAAGCGCCATTGTTCCGGTGCCTACTATATGAAGAGGCTTGCTGTAATCCTGCATGAAAAAATAATCCATGTTAGGAATATCATCTATATTCCAGTCAGCCGGGTCATAATGATTTTCTTTAATAGGAACCAGTTTATCAAACACAAGTGCAGAACCCGAAAGCAGCACGCCGGTTGTCAATTCAATTCCTTCATTCACAGGATTGAGCGAAAATGCAGGAGTATAATCTACAGTGTTTCCCAAAGAAAAAACTGGCTTTGTAAGTACAAGTGTTAATAAAGTAGCTAAAAAAATTATGCGTCGTTTCATAAAATTAATTGTACCATATTGTACTGGAAGTTTGAATGCTTTTTTTCAATTGCATCTTATCATAAACATAGTATAATTAATTCTATGAAACGACGACTTCCTGTGCTTACAAAGAAGATTGTTTTTAATATTGTTATTGCCGGTTTTATTCTCTGCACTATGATTTTTGCAGCCGGCTTTATTGCGTATTCCCGGCAGTTCCGTACACAGTATGATAAACATATCCGCTCTGTTGCTGCTACTGTTGTGGAGTGCCTTAATCCGGATTCTTTTGATAATTATATAGAAACAAAAACGACAGATGCCCGTTATGATGAAATCAACAACATCCTTCAGTATTTTATTGAACAATTTGAGTTGAATCTTATTTATGTTTCGCAGGTGGAGCCGCCTGATTATACCCGCATCACCTATATTTATAATCCTGTAAAAAAGGGTGGCAAGCATTCGCCCTTTCCGCTGGGATTTTTTGAAGTTTATGAGGAGCCGGATTTTAATTCTTCTGCAAAAAAAGTTTTTGAAAATGGCGAAACTGTTGTGCGTCATACTTTAAAAACTAGAAGCGGTTCGCATATTACTGCAATGGTGCCTGTTCGTAATTCGCAGGGAAAAATTGTTGCAGTGCTTGGCGCTCAAAAAGATATTCAGGAATTTGTTTCTGCAAGACATAAATATATTAATGCAGTTATTTTTGTAGAATTGATTTTTGCAATAGTTTTTGTGATTTTCTTCTCAGGCTTTTTTAATCTTCATTTTATTAAGCCGGTTGTTACAATCACCCGCGAAACAGATCACTTTGCTTCTTATGGCGGAGAACCTTCCGACGAGCTTTTAAAAATCAATCATCACGATGAGCTTGGTATTCTTGCACATTCGCTTCATCAGATGGAATGCGACGTAAACAGAAACATCAAGGAAATCACAGAACTCACCGCCGAAAAACAGCAGATGTCAACAGAGCTGAGTATCGCCACAAAAATCCAAAGCGGTATGCTTCCAAAAAAATATCCCGCCTTCCCTGAGCGCAAGGACTTTGATCTTTACGCAACAATGGAACCCGCCAAGGAAGTAGGGGGCGACCTTTACGATTATCTTATGATCGACGACGACCACCTGATGTTCGTAGTAGGCGACGTAAGCGGTAAGGGAATACCGGCAGCCCTTTTCATGGCCATTGCCAAAACACTTCTAAACAGCCACGCCGAACAAGGCCTTACCCCTTCCGAAATTTTCGAAGCCATAAACAGCCAGCTCTGCCGCAGCAACGAAATGGAAATGTTTGTTACCTGCTGGTTAGGAATCTTAACTCTTTCAAGCGGCGAGCTTTGCTTTGTAAATGCAGGTCACCCGTTCCCTGTTTTATTGCGTGATGGCCAGGCCAGCTTTGTAGAAGCCAAACCAAACTTAATGTTAGCCGGTATGGATGGCATTCCATATGTAGAACACACAGTGACTCTGCAAAAAGGCGATGCTCTTCTTATATACACAGACGGCGTAACCGAAGCCTCAAATCCGGCCCAGGAACTCTTTGGCGACGAGCGCCTCCTGACAGCCGTAAAAACCTGCCGCAACATGTCTGCCCCAGATTTAATAAAAAATGTCCGCACCCACATAAACGCCTTCGTTACCGGTGCGGAACAGTTTGATGATATTACAATGCTGGCGGTGAAATTGGTGTAAAAAAGATATTGTTATTTTTCTTGAAAATAACTTGATGCGATGTATAATAATTTATAAATGATTAAATTTTAATCATAAAAAAAATAATAAAAGATTAAAGGAGAAAGGTAATATGAAACAACAGTATATGGTAAAGATCAGAAAGCCTAATTCAACAAGTACAATTACAACTCAAATAGCGGCAAATAGCAGTGCAGAAGCAAAAGCCGAAGCCAAAAAACACTATCCTGGTTGTGTAATTGTCTCTTGTGTATTGAAATAGAGGAGAGTAAAATGGGACTTTTGGGCGATTTAGTAGGTGGTGTTTTAAATGCTGCATTAGATAGTATTAAACAAGGACTTGACGAATCATCAAATGGGTCAAACCTTAATAACAGCAAGAATGTTGCTGTTTTGTTTTCATATACTAGTATGATATCGGGACCAGTTCCTGCAGAAGTGTGGAATCATTTAATAGAACAATTATTACTAACTTCAGGAGAGTATCTTGATATTGAGGTGAATGACGATAATCAGTTTAAAAACTGGGATATTAAAATAGAAACCTATGCTTATGAAAGATTGATAGAATCGTTTGTTGTAACAAATTCGTCTACAGTTATAAAATTTGGATGGTATAATACAAGAACTTCTTGTGCATTTGCAATAGAAGGTCAGAATTGTGTCGATATTGCAAATAAAATTCTAGCATTTTTAGATACTTCAGAATTTGATTATTTACAAATTATCAATACTGGTCTTTGCTTGCAAAAAGTTCCATTTAAAGATTTGGATTGGATGGAAACAGTAGAGTCAAAACTTATCTCGAATATAGATTCTGAAAGCGAAGAAGAAGATGAATCTTCCGAAACCAAATTATTTATTGACGGATCAATTAGTGATTGTGAACAAATACTTGATAAATTCGATGATCTGTTTTTAACCGATATTGAAGACCTTTTTGATGAAGATTCTTTAGTATGTGATGTTGTTTCTCCGGATGAAGAAAAACAAACTGAATTATATGTTTTGAAAGATGGAGAAACAGCTGTCGCTTTTAATTGTGAAGATTCTTATTTAGATGATGAAGAAGGTTATATTATTCTTCATTATTATCACAATAATCAGGCGTTACTGCTTTCTTTTAGTCCTCAAGAAGATCAAGCATTATTTTTTATGTCGTATTCAGAAGAAGAAAATGAGAAATTATGTTTCTCTGGAGGCTATGAACAATCAAATTATGCTTTTTGGGAACTTATTGATGAGCTGGAAGAAAATGGATGTTCTATACCTGAGGATTTTTGTGATCACTTAAATGAGTTCTTAAAAGAAATTTGTGATAAGTTATTGGAGCTTTCGGACGACTGATGTTTTTGATTCGTTGTTGATAGACAATAATAAAAAAAGGATTCGCGACTGCGAATCCTTTTTTTATTTGAGGCGTAGGGCGGTGTACGCTTTGCTATCGAGTTTTGTGTTCGATAGAATCGAAGTTCACAAAACTTGCTCCGCCCTCCTATTTATTTTACAAATTCCTTCTTCAAGAAGTCCAAGTCCAATTCAGGATACAAAACATGAGCACCAAGCAACTTGTTTACGCGCTCGCGGGCAGCTGCAACTGTGTCATCAGAAATCTCAATCTTACCCTTAGCCGGTTTGCCTTCTTTAGTAAGACCAGGCTTTGTATTCTTAAGAACAAAGTCGATGATGTCTGCAACTTCTTTCATGTCTGCTTCGTTCATGCCAAGAGTTGTAAGACCAGGTGTTCCAATACGAATACCACTTGTCCACCATGCACCGTTCTTGTCATAAGGAAGAGCGTTTGCGTTTGCAGTAACACCGCACTTGAACAATGCAGCTTCTGCCTGTTTACCGGTCAATCCGTAAACTGTTACATCGCAGAGCATAAGGTGGTTGTCTGTTCCGCCGGTCTGCAATGGAATGTTGTGTGATTTACAGCCTTCAGCCAAAGCCTGTGCGTTCTTTACAACCTGTGCAGCCCAAGCCTGATAAGCTGGAGTGTTAGCTTCTTTAAGAGCAATAGCCTTTGCAGCCATGATATGTCCAAGAGGACCACCAAGTACCATAGGACATCCCTTGTTTACGTAATCTGCAAATTCCTGCTTGCACAAAATCAAAGCACCACGAGGTCCGCGCAAAGTTTTATGTGTTGTTGTTGTAACAATGTCTGCCCATTTTACTGGATCGTAATCGCCAGTTAAAACTTTACCTGCTACAAGACCTGCAAAGTGTGCCATATCTACCATTAATACTGCTCCGCACTTGTCTGCAATTTCGCGGAAGCGTTTGAAGTTGATCTTGCGTGGGTAAGCACTGAATCCTGTCAAAAGAATTAAAGGCTTTACTTCCATAGCCTGCTTTTCAATTGCATCATAGTCGAGCAAGCCTGTTTCCTTGTCTACACCATAAGGATGACTTTCGAACATACGTGCAGAAACATTCATTCTGTATCCGTGTGTAAGGTGACCACCACAAGAGTAGTCAAGACCCATCAATTTCTGATTTCCAAACTTCTTGCGGAGTTCATCAAACTGAGCATCTGTAAGGTCGTTCAATGATTTTACGCCAAGCTCTTCCAAAGTTGGAGTTTCTACCTTTGCGCTAAGGATTGCCCAGTAAGCAACAAGGTTTGTATCTGCACCAGAGTGTGGCTGAACATATGCATAGTCTGCACCAAACAGTTTTTCTGCTTCGCGTGCTGCAACATTTTCTACAGCATCAATATTTACACAACCGCCATAGTAACGGTGTTCAGGATATCCTTCTGCATATTTATCTGTAAGAAGGTTTCCCATAGCAGCCTGAACGTTGAGTGAACAATAGTTTTCACTTGCAACAAGCTTTAAGTGACTGCGCTGATTTTCCAATTCGTTTACGATTGAAGCTGCAATATCAGGACCAACAGCAGCAACCTGCTGAAGATTTGCAACATAAGCACACATAGCGGGATTTGGTTTTCCGCCAGTGGCAGCAAGATAATTTTCCAATGGTGTTGGCATAATTTGACCTCATTTTTTGATAATATAATGGTAGTATTTTAGCGGAAATCTATAGAATAGGGAATAGGCCATTTGTCATTGTCGGACTTGACCCGACAATCTTTATATGTGAAAATATTTCCATGTACACAATCCCTCCAGAATTCAAGGAATTTATCTCACCTAACTGCAATCGCGCCGCATTTATACAGGCCTACCTCAAAGCTGGCGGCATCGACAGTGCAATAATGAACCTGGAAGGAAAAAATCACATTTACGTAAAGTTCCCGTCGCAGCAGTACAATCCTATGTTCCGCATTAAAACAGTAATTGCACATTACGACCGCATAGGCATTGGCGCAAACGACAACTCTGCTGCAGTTTTTTGCCTGATGGAATGGGCGCGGGGAGTGGCCCTTCAACACAACATCCGCCTGATTTTTACAGACGGTGAAGAGCTTGGATCTGGAGGCATAACAGAGCAGGGTGCATTCCCGTTAGCCCAGACCTTCCGCAAACTTGGAATAACAAACGACGACATTTATGTTTTTGACTGCATGGGTCGCGGAGACGTACCAATTCTTGGAGCCGCTAAGCTTCCTCCAAATGTCCCAACGCGATTTCTTACTGCTTATTCAGAGCTTGAAGACCGCGCTAAACAAATCTTAAAATTGGTTTCAAACGGAAAATGGTTTACGCTTCCAATCAGTTATTCAGATAACGCAAGCTTTATTGCAAACGGCATTCCCGCAGTAGTTATAACAATGCTTCCTTCACAAGAAGTCCAGCAGGTGCTTGCATCCCAGCTTCCCGACACATGGAAATTCCTGCACACCACAAACGATAACTTTGACTCCCTTGACCCCACCGCCTTTGAAATATTTTTCAAATTAATAAATGAATTATCAAAACAAAAAAATCTCTTATAAACGTGTTCGCCTCTAGTCATTATTAAAAATCTTCTTTATACTTTAATTTATAATTAAAAACCGGTAAAAAATGTGGGTGGGAAAAATGAACAGACGCTTTTATAATCCAAAGAAAGATGGAATAAAAATTCGCAGCATCAATCTTACTATGCTTATTTTGTGTTGTGTATTGTGTGCCGGAGTTTTTACTTCTGCCTTTATGCAAAAATCACAGTACAACACAATTATAAATAACATGACAAGCTATGCCCGCTGTACAAAAGCAGTGAACGAATTCCGCGATACATCAGACTTTTTAACAAATCAGGTACGCCTGTTCCTTGTAAATCAGGATGTTACTTACGCCGAAAAATATTTTCACGAATATTATGAAGTTCAGAACCGCGAAAAATCACTTATTCTTATAAACGAGCTTCACAGCGAAGGCTCTATAAAAATGACAATGGACCTTGCCTACAAAGAATCACAGGATCTTGCCCAGATAGAAATGTATGCAATGACTCTTATTTATCATGCCCTGAATATTCCCGAAAAAATGTTCCCTGCAGAGCTTAAAGAAATAAAAATCAACGCAGCAGATCTTCTTCTTTCCGACAACGATAAACTTACGGCTGCAGAACGTATGCTTTTTGGCATGGACTATCAGAACGCAAAAGACAAAATCAACCGCTACACAACAATCGGCTTGGACGCAATTCTTACACAATATCTTGATATTCAAACAACAGACAGAAATCACTTTTACAGATTCCTTCTTATTCAGTTGTGCACAATTGTAGCCTTGTTCCTTGCTTCTGTAGGCCTCTTTATAGCAATCCTCGTGCTTGTTCTTCGTCCGATTGATTATGATATTAAGAGCATCCGCGGCGAAAAGAAAATGCACGTACTTGGTTCTTACGAAATGCGCCTCATTGCAAAAACCTACAATGCACTGCGCGAAAAAGACGAAATCAAGGCTTCTATCTTAAAGCACAAGGCAGAGCATGATCCTCTTACAGGTCTTATCAACCGCGAAGCCTTTGCAAAAATCAAGGAAGTTCTTAGCGACACAGCAGAACCAATTGCATATCTTATAATCGACATTGACCTTTTCAAAGCTGTAAACGATAAATATGGACATCTTGTAGGCGACGAAGTTCTTAAAAAGATTGCCGCAATCCTTTGTGAACAGTTCCGCAATACCGATTACGTTGCCCGCATTGGTGGAGATGAATTTGCAGTAATCATGACAAAGTTTGGCGACACTCCAGAGTTCATAATTCAGCGCAAAATAGAAACTATAAATAAGCTGCTTCAGAAAGTTGAACAGAATTTCCCAAGTGTATCGCTCAGCGTTGGAGTTGCCATCTCTACAATGGGTTATAACGAAGTTCTTGAAGAGCAGGCAGACCAGGCGCTCTATCATGTTAAGCAGGGTGGCCGCTGTAACTGTTCCTTCTTTTCTATTGAACATTGAAGATAATATGCTATAATTTATGGTATGTTTAGTAAAAGAACATATCATGGGCGTATTGTAAAGTTTTGCGTTCAATTATCTTCTATTATTCTTATTTTTGTTCTTGCTCTTGCGTCTTGTAAAAGTACAGGCCAGCAGGATGGTACTTCTAAAACCGAATCGCATAAGATTCAGGCAAAAAAAGCACAGCTTACAAAATATGCTGATGCAATGCTCTGGCAATTAGACGGAACTGCAGCAGACGGTTCTCCTTCAAAAGTATATCTTCTTGGAACATATCACGCAGGAGACGACAGAGTTCTTTCATTCCCAGAATGTGTTCAAACAGCACTTGAAGAGTCTGACCATTACGTCTGCGAACTTTCAAGTTCAGTCTGGACTCAGTTGCCGGATATGATGCAGTCTCTTACAATGCAGGGCTTTCTTACCGATTTATCGCACACCCTCATTGATGATTTAACCGAAGAAGAAATCACTCTTATTACACAGTTTATAGATCCTCAAACTCTCGCACAGCTTGTATGCTTTGAGCCATGGGTTTTGAATAATTACCTTCAGCCAATTGCAATGCTCGCTGCCGATCTTGATTCTCAAAAAGCTTACGATGTGATGGTTATGGATTACATTGCCACACAAAAAAATAATCAGGGCTTTGACGGGCTTGATGAAGCACAAACTCAGCTTGATCTTATTGCCTGGGGCGACTGGGATACTCAGCTTACAATGCTCCGCGATACCCTTGATGATTTAAGAAATCTTGAACAGGCTGCAAAAGAAATGTCAGATCTGTATGAGGTTTTCCTTACAGGTGATGCTCAGGAATTTGCCGAGCTTTACTTTAAGGATTTTGACGAAGAAATTAAAAAACATCCAGTATATAAAGATTATTTCGATGCTCTTTTGAGTAAGCGAAACAGCGACTGGGCTGTTAAGATTGCCAATTATCTTGATGAGCCTGGAGTAACTTTTGTTTTTGCCGGTTGCGCACATTTTGTTGGAGCTGACTCAGTTTTTGATTATATGCAGCAAAACGGTATTTTAGAATAATAGGAGATGCTTTATGAATAAAAGACATTCTGCGATTTTTGTTATTATTGCTTTTTTACTTTCACTTGTAATAACTTCATGTTCTCATAATGGAAAATCTTCAAAAAGCACAAATGTAACCTTCAGCATTGACAGGCAGACTGTAAACGAAATCCTTAAAAACGGAAAGCCTGATTTACTTGCAAATAAATCGTTCCGCGCCGCAGACGATCCAGCAGAGCAAGCAGATCCTGCTCAGGATGAAACTCAAGCTCAGGACGAATACGAAGAAGAGGAAGAAGAGGAGGAGCCTGAGGATAATTCCGAAGTTGAAAATGCTCCTTATGATTCAATCTTTATAGATGTTTCTATTCTTGGCGATGATCAGCAGACAAAGACAGCCCTTGTTAAAGAAAACGAAGGCGTTTCTATAGTATTCCGCCGCGTTCCTCTTGAAGCAGTTGTTTGGGCTTCTGCCGAAATTTACACATACACCGATGAATCCAAAACTTCAAAGATGATTGTTTACCGCGGAAAGAGTTCAAGCATAATTGTCCGAAGCACAGGAAACAAGCTTTCTATTCTTCTTGAAAAAGCAAAGCTCACAGTTACTTTTGACTCAAACGGAGGAACTGAAGTTGAACCGCAGGAAGTTGTTACTGGCGAAAAACTTACCAAGCCGGAAAATCCAACCTTAAGCAATAAAAAAGATGTATACGCATTTATGGGCTGGTATACCGACCCTGAATTTACAAAGCTTTATGATTTTGATTTGCCGGTAACACAAGACCTTACTCTTTATGCAAAATGGCTTTCTGATTATGTATTGGTTCCACAGGGAGAAATGCTGAATTACCTTAAAACAGGCCGTGATATTCTGATTGTTCCAGAGCTTTATGTATGTCAGCACGAAGTAACTCAGGCAGAATATTATGCAGTTACAGGTAAAGATCCAAGCTTGCGTGACCGCGGAACAACAAAGGTAGATGCTTCTAAATATCCTGTAGAAAATGTCAGCTGGTACGAGGCAATTGTTTATTGTAATTTACTTAGTATTAAAGAAGGTCTTACACCTTGTTACACAATAAAAGATTCTGTAAAGCCTGCAGACTGGGGTGATGTTCCAACTTCTTCAGATGATGACTGGAATCTTGTTTCTGTAAATCTTTATGCAGGCGGATATCGACTTCTTACTGAAGCAGAATGGGAATATGTAGCAACAACAGGAATGGACTCTACAACAAAAGCTTATGACGATCTTGTTTTGTATTATAGCAACAGTAAAAACAAAACTCAGACAGTTACAAACCGTCTTGTTGATGGTCTTGGAATCTGTAATATTCTTGGTAATGTAAGTGAGTGGTGTTTTGACTGGTATTCTACAAGTATCGATTCTGTTGCAGGATTGTCTGGTCCGGAATATGGTTCAAGTCGTGTAAAGAGGGGAGGCGATTATTCAGGCACACCAAAAGAATGTAGCGTTGATGCCCGTGCATATGCCGCTCCTTATTATAAAGACGGCACAATTGGCTTTAGAGTTGCACGTGTTGTTCACGAAGGCAAAGCTCCAGAAGAAGCTTCTGTACTTTATACAATTACATATGAAATTGAAGGTTGTGATGAAGGTAAGCTTACACCAACCGAGTTCTATAGAAAAGAAGAAGTTACTTTACCAACATCATTAGACAGAGAAGGTTATATCTTTGGCGGCTGGTACAAAACAGACACTTATGAAGATGATTCTAAGATAACAGGCTGGGGACGCTACGAACAAAATGGTGATATTACCGTTTACGGAAAGTGGATCCCAATTACTTATACAATTAAATTCAACAAAGGTAAGTCAACCTCAACTGTAGAAATGCCTGATCAGGTATTTACTTATGATAAACCTCAGGAACTTGCTGAATGTACATTCGATGCCCCTGCAGGCCTTAAGTTTGGCGGATGGATTAACCTTGATACAAGCGGCCACGATGATGAAGAACTTGACCGCGATTATTCCGATAAGCAGGAAGTTGTAAACCTCACAAGTGAAGATGGCGCTGTAATTACACTTTATGCACTCTGGGTAAACAAAGCCCGCGGCAACATTAAATACATAATTGATGGCAGCGAAGTTACAGGACTTTCTCCATCATCATACTTGCCTTCAGAGCCTATTGAATTGCCAACAGCTGCATCAGATGCTGCAAATCTTACCCGCACAGGCTACACCTTCAGCGGATGGTTCACAGATCCTGGTTATAATTCTGCAACTTCAATAACAGGCTGGGCAAGTGGTACAAGAGAAGGCGATATACCGGTTTACGGTAAGTTTGAACCTATTTCTTATACTATCACTTATGATGGCGAGGGCGATGTCTGGAACTGGGCAAGCGGATATACAAAACCTGCTGCTTATACTATAGAAGATATGGTTATTCTTCCATCTGCAGAAAATATCAAGAGAGATAATTACGACTTTGAAGGCTGGTATTTTAATTCCGGATTGACTGAGGATGCTTCAACTGGCTGGGATGCTGGAAGAACAGAGCCTGTTACACTTTATGCTAAGTGGTCTTTGCATGAATATAGTATTACATTTAATTTAAATGATGAGTTCCTTGCTGGAGGCACTCCATCAAAAGCATCTGCAGACAATACTGTCAATAATACTGTATCTGGATTTACTATTGAATCAGGTCCAATAACATTGGCAAATCCATCAAGACCTGGTTATACCTTTAAAGGCTGGTATACAGACACTGATCTCACAGGAGAGCCGATTACTGTCGTTAACCCAGGCACAGGTTCTACACAGGTCCATGATGATGTTCCTTTATATGCAAAGTGGGCTATAAATACTAATCACGTTTATTATAAAGAAGTTGATGGAACCGCAGTTTCTTCTATGTCTGCATCAGCATTTACGGTTGAAGATACCACTATAAGCCTTTTCCCTACAGATAAAGACGGTTATGATTTTGAGGGCTGGTATAAGGATGATACTTGCACAGGAACAGCTATCACTTTAATTACCCCAGGAGGCGGTTCTGGACAATATAGTTCTGATGTTAATGTTTATGCAAAATGGAGTCTTATAGAATACACTGTTAATTACAATGTAAACGGTGGTGACTCAATTACTGCCGGTAAGTTCTCTGTAGAACAAAGTCTTACACTTCCAACTCCAACAAAGGCTGGTTGTTACTTCAACGGCTGGTATTTCTATGAAACCTTTGACGGCAGTCCTATAGCAGCTGCTACAGTTTTTGATTATTCAAGTTCAACTGGATACGACATGTTAGACGGATCCAACAATAAAACAATTGAACTTTATGCCAAGTGGAGTAGTGCAGGTGTTGATGTTACTGTAACAGACCCTGCTGAAAAAATCAGTCTGACTCGTTCTGCTCCTGATTCTGACGGTGACATAACCTTTACTGCAACAACAAACCTTTCTGCAAACTTTACCTGGTACGTTGACGGTGTAAAAGATACAAGTGTAACAGGCAATACCTTTACATTTAATAAAATCACTCATCCAAAAGGCCTGTATACAATAACCGTTGAATGTGGCGGTTACAGTGTAACACAAACAGTTATTGCAGCTATAGGTACTAAACTTAGTCCAACAGATGTTCTTGATATTGTATTCACAGATGGAAGTGCCGTAGCATACGAATCTGGTTTGACATTGACAAATGACCAGAAAGCAGCAGTTGCTGCAATCATATTCTACAAAGGTACAGAGTGTTCAAATGACTCAAGAGCAAGAATGCTTGGTTTGGGAATAAAGAATTCTGGAACAACTCAATATGAGTGGGCTCTTCAGAATAAAAAATGTTATACTCAAAAATTGACAGATATTCTAATTTCAAAAGATGAAAGTGCACCAGCCGCTGGAACTCCGTATTGTGAATATACATCAACATCTGGAACAACTTCTTATCTTTCTGGTGATATGGATGGAAGTGATAACTGGCAGATAATAAAAAATATTGCAACATCTGCAGGTGAAACTTCTTCTTTAGCAGAAAACTATCCTATATTTAATTATGCCAATACGTATGCAAGTACCGCAAACCTAACTGGTACAGATTATTCAAGTGGCTGGTATATTCCAAGTTTAATAGAGCTGTATCAAGTTCACAAAAAATGGTCGCAGTTAAATTCAATTCTTAGTTTAGTCGATGGTGACGATTTGGGTGAAAATAGATATTACTGGTCTTCATCTCAATATGTAAATGGTAATAATGCTGAATATAATTACTGGAGTTGGAGCCTTGTTATTAAAGGTGGAGAAATCTACGGTAATAACAAAGATGCAACAAGGTCTGCTTTATGTATCCGTGAATTCTAAAGGTTTCTGATAAGAGGAGTTTTTTATGTCTAAAAAAATAGTTTTCCGATCTATTCTTTCAATAGTCTTTTTAATGGTGCTGACTGTTGCCTTTTCGGCTTGTAATAATATGAGTGGTATCAGCCGCCCAAATAATAGTAAGGGTAATGTGTATCTTAAGGTAGATGTAGCTTCTGTGGGTAGAACAGCCTTACCGGATTTTCCAAATGTTAATTCAATCAGTGATTTCACTTTTACGCTTTCAGGTAAAGGTCCTGGTGCTTCTACTTTTACTGCACTCACCGATGACCCTACTAATAATCCATCTGGAGAATATAACGGACTTTCTTCTTTAACTTCCGCTGTTTTCCCAATAGAAACAGGGGAGTGGACGTTTAAACTAGCTGCAGCAAAAGATGGTACAGTTCTTAATAGTGGCGAGGTTTCTAAAACAATAGGCTCCGGTTCAAATACAATCAGTTTTGAATTAGAATGGGACGATACAAGCCTTGATGAAACTAAAACAGGAAGTCTTTCCTTCACCCTCGATTTTTCCGCAGCACCAAATAAAAATGATGTACAAACTGTAACAGCTACACTTGTTAATACAGCCTCAGATTCAATCACCCTTTCTGAACAAGTAATACTTGATCGCAACGATACTCCAGCAGTTTATGTAGCAACTTATAATTCTTCTACAGAAGCTGCCCTTGGAAATCTTTCGGCAGGTAAGTACCGAATTATATTAAAATTGTTTGGAGTAGATACCAGTACAAATACAAACGTATTAATCAACACCTGGACCGAACTTGCAATTATCACAGGCGGCCAGACAAGCACTGGAAGCCGTAATCTAACCTCCTTAAACGAAATTTATTCTATTACCTGGCATCTCGACGGCGGTACTTCTACAGCCACTTTCCCTGAATGCTATACAAGATTAAGTGATACTTACACCTTGCCCGATTCAACAGCAATAACCAAAACAGATTATATTTTTGGTGGTTGGTATACTAACGACAGCTTTACCGGAGATCCTGTAACAGAAATTCAAAAAGGAACAATAGGTGCCCAGAATCTTTATGCAAAATGGCTGCAGATATATGCAACCGTAAATGGTGATCCGTATGGTGATAAAACTAGTTTAATTAATGCTATAAATAATGGAAGCGGCGATCTTGATGTCGTTTTGCGTGGAATAGTTCCAACTAATGAACTTGGTTCACCAGGTACATCAAATACTATATTGTGTGCTATTAGTACTGCCAACACTAAAGCTAACATAACTTCTATAAGTCTTTCGGTCGCTGCTGGTGAAACAATTGTTCTTTCTGGTTCTTGTCAGGCCAGGTTTTCTGAATGTGAAAAGCTTGTTTCTTTAGACATGACAGGTTTTGATACTTCTGAAGTGGTAAATATGAAGAAGATGTTCGAAGGTGATACGGGACTTACAAATCTTGATATTACAACACTCGATACTTCTTCTGTATCAGATATGTCTTATATGTTTAGTGGATGTACAAGCCTTGAAACACTGGACTTGAGTAACTTAAATACAAAGAAGGTTTCATCTTTTGGTAGTATGTTTAATGGATGTACAAACCTTGAAACACTTGATTTAAGTAGTTTTGATACAACTTCTGCTACAGATATTACTGCGATGTTTGGAGGTTGTAGTTCCCTTACAGATTTGGATCTTAGTAATTTTGTTATAGGGCCTAGCGTAATGTCTCTAGGTGAGCTTTTTAAGGATTGTAGTAGTCTTACAACAATAGATATAAGTAACTTTGATACTTCTGCCGTTATTGGAATGAATTCTATGTGTTCTGGTTGTACAAACCTTACATCTATAAATCTTATTAACTGTGATTTGTCAAATGTAATGCTGATGATGAATATGTTTGAAAATTGTTCAAGTCTTACTTCAATATATGTTTCTAATTCTTTTGTTCCATATTCATCTCTCACTGCTTCAAATATGTTTGATGGTTGTACCAATTTGAGGGGTGGCCAGGGAACAGAATGGAACTCTGGTAACACTCCTAAGGATTATGCTCGTATAGATGGTGGAACTGGTTCCCCTGGTTATTTTTCAACAGCTATTGCAAAAATTGGTAATACCTTCTGTAAAAATCAATCAGATGCTGTGAGTGCAATAGGATCTGCTACAGGCGATGTTACGATTACTCTATATAACGGGATCACTGTTACCGATTTAGGTAACGCAGGAACGACAGGTTGTATAGCGGGTGCAATACGAACAAACGAGACTGCTGATTCTTTCCGAGTGATAATTCCTGCCAGTGTAAATCTTGTGTTAGATCTTGATCATGCTAATATATGGTATACTCTTTTTTACAACTGCTCAAAACTTGTTTATGCAGATTTGAGTGGACTTGATACAACTAATTCTACTAACATGAATCAAATGTTCTTGGGCTGTTCAAATCTTCAGGAACTTGATTTGTCAAGTTTCGATACTTCAAATGTAACAGATATGACTTCGATGTTCTCGGGTTGTGCTGCGTTGGAAAAAATCTATGTTTCAAATAGTTTTAAGACAAATAGTGTAACTGATTCATCAACAATGTTCTCGGGTTGTTCTTCTATTATTGGAGGGGCAGGTACAACATATAATGGCAGCTATATTGATGTCACTTATGCTAAAATAGATGGTGGAGATTCTAATCCAGGATATTTTTCAAGTAAACCTATTGGTCCAAAGCCTTCTCCATCTGCTGTAGGCGATATTGTCTTTAATGACGGAACAGCTATTGCGTATACGCCTGGTATGACACTTAATGCAAATCAAAAGTCAAATGCCATTGCAGTAATCTTCTATGCAGGCCCAGATTTGAATAACGGAGGAGATACCACAACAGTTCGTGTTCTTGGAACACCTTTGTCAAAATATTCATCATCGGCACGATGGTGTACTGACGAGGCAAATGCCTATTCTACTAAAATTGAGTCTATAACATGTACATATCAATATGATGACACCTTAGGAGCATACATCTTTAATGGCGACAAAGATGGAAGAGATAATCTTAATCAGATTGCTTCTGAACTTAGTATTTATAGTATTGAGAATGACACTTATCTCGAAAGTAAATATCCTGCTTTCTGGGCTGCAAAGAACTATGGTTCTAGTAAAACAAATATATCAGGTACTGCTTATGAATATGGTTGGTATTTACCAACTGATGCAGAACTTTATGAAGTCTATAAATTCTGGAAAACCGGCAGACTTGATGAAATTGTTACCACTATAACTGGCTCTACTTTTGGAATAAGTAATAACAATACTTTTGTTTCAGCTACTCAGCATGCTCCTTCAGGACAGGATCAAAAAATGATTTATGTTCAATTTTCTTCAAGTTCATCATATGTTATTGCTGTAGATTTAAAGACTCAATCTTACTATATTTGCCCAATATTCCAATTCAGCGAATAATATAGGATAGTCTATTCTCGCCCAGTGAGCCGCAATATATACCCTTATTGAACCTGTAAGGGTATATTTGTTTTTTTAACTTTTCTTACAATCTGATTCCGTTTGAAAATATGCGCGTAGTGGAAGCCGGCTGCCGGGTACACCTGAGAATTTTTGGCGAATGCCAAAGCAAAAAATCCGAGGATTTGCAGCGCAAACCGCAGGATTTTTTACAATAAAAATTGCTCAGCAGTACCCGGCAGACGGCTGCCACGGAAGCGCATATTTTCCTGCAGATTCCGTACTAAAAAAAATATTTAAAAAATAAGTATTTAACTCTTGACAGTTTTTGAATAAGGGTATATATTACTTCTCACCGTCGCAACAGTCCGTTGCGACAAAAATCCAGATCTTTGACAGAATAGGGAAGGAAAGAATAGAACAAGTAAGGTTCTATGAACGAAGACGTTAGTTTTTGTTCTGTACATTGACTACAATG
>JBGVAV010000025.1:0-5167 GCA_045224915.1 Treponema sp. | reverse complement strand
AAATATTAGACAGAATTGAAGATTCAATAATTGTTGCGGCAAATAAAAACAAAGTACTTATTAAAAGTGATTTTACCATTATTCTACCACCTTTCTGTCATTAAGCTGCTTCTGGTTTACAACAATTACATTTTCGAGTCTTGAAAAATCGATGATTGGAATGAGCTCAATATTCAGAGATGAGTTATAATCCAAGCTTATGATTTTTGAAATTGTTCCAATCGGGATATCTTTAAGGTAATTATCGTTTTCGCCGGAAGTAACAATTATGTCTCCGTAAGAAAGCTCGCTTGCAACATTCTTTCTGATGTATTGAAGTAAAAGCGGTTTATCCTGGCTTCCAGTTCCATTTACAAGACCAAGATCGCGTTGATTCTGGATTCTTGCAGAAACAATATAGTTTAAGTTATAAACTGGCATTACCTGACTTGTAAAAGTTCCAACCTGAACAACCTTTCCAACAAGACCTCTGTTTCCATTTTGAAAAGCAATTACCGGCATATTCTTTTTAATTCCATTTACACTTCCCTTATCAATTGTTAAGTATGTGTAAACGTTGTCAAAATCACGGGAGATAATTTGTGCAGGATAATTTTGTTCATCAAGTGAAATTGCAAAGTCAAGCTGTTCACGAAGTCGTTCATTTTCCTTGCGGATATCAGCATTTGAACGCTGCATCTGTTCATAGTTTTCAAGCTTTATTACAAGATCATTGTAATCTTTTTTTAATTGTTTTAATTCTTTTACAGCAGAAAATGTATCGCCAATTCCATGAGTAACAATATGAACGCCTTTTTCTACTGTAGAGATTGCGGAAAATCCAATCTTCTTTAAGTTTAGAATAAATCCACCGCTGCTAAAATTCAGAACGATATTTGAAATTAGTAAAAGACCAATCAGGAGGAATTCTGGAAATCTAAATTTAAAACCGTTCTGTTTTTTAGACATGTTAAGACCTTTTATGAAGTACTTTTAGTACTATTCGTTAAGGCTGTCGTAAATAGAACGTTCAGAAGACATATTCTTAAAGAGACTGAATGCTTCTCCGGCTCCAAGTGCAACACATTCAAGAGGCTTTTCAACAAGAATAACAGGTACACCAGTTTCTTTTGAAATAAGACGAGGAAGCTCACGTAACATTGAACCACCACCAGTCATTACAATACCTCTTTCAATAATATCAGAAGCAAGCTCAGGAGGAGTTTCGCTAAGAACAATCTTTATTTCATCTACAATCTTATTTACAGGATCTTTAAGAGCTTCACGAACCTCTACACTATCAATTTCAAGACGGCGTGGAAGACCAGTAATAGCGTCTGTACCTTTAAGCTCCATTTTTTCAATAGTCTTTTCAGGAGCGGCATTACCAATCTGAATCTTAAGGCGTTCTGCAGCAGGCTGACCAATTATAAGGTTATGTACGCTGCGGACATGCTTTACAATTGCTTCATCAAACTTATCTCCACCAATGCGGATAGAATGTGTAACAACCATGCCTCCAAGAGAAATAACGGAAACTTCTGTTGTTCCACCACCAATATCGCAAACCATGTGTCCGGCTGGTTCATAAATAGGGATTTTTGCACCAATAGCAGCAGCCAGAGATTCAGGAATAACTTCTACTTCCTTTGCACCAGATTTAAGGGCTGCTTCAATAAGAGCACGGCGTTCAACATCAGTTACGCAAGATGGGATACCAATTTTCATTCTGATAGATTTGAACATCTGATGGCGCGGGATAATTTTCTGAATGAAGTATTTTATCATTTTTTCTGTACTGTCAATGTCTGCAATAACACCGTCAGCCAGAGGACGAATTGCTATAATATTTCCAGGTGTACGGTCAAGCATGCGTTTAGCTTCGGAACCAACTGCTACAGTCTTCTTTGTACCTCGTTCTACGGCAATTACAGAAGGCTCATCAACAACCATACCTTTATCTTTTACATATATGAGGGTATTACAAGTACCAAGATCGATACCAATATCGGTAGAAAATTTGTCAAAAAATCCCATCAAAATCCTCCCATGATTTTTTGCGATTTATTTTTTTACTAATTAATCTATTATACAACTATTTCAATAAATAATAAAGAATATTCTTATATTATTCGCCTTATTCAGATAATTTTTTTAATGCTCCAGCGTGATTTGGCTGAATTTTACGTGCTTTTCTCCATTCTGCGCGTGCTGCAACAAGATTTTCCTGCTTTTCATAAATCAATCCAATACCATAGTGAGCGTCAGCAGAATTTTCATCCTTGGCAAGAACAGCATTAAACTGTTCCAAAGCATTTTGTAAATCATCTGTGTCTATATAAATATTTCCTAAAAGGAGTCGGCTTTTAAGAATTATTTCATCATTTGAACTGTTGTTTATTATTCTAAAAAGATACTGAGAAGCGGCACCTGTTTCGCCTGCTTTATAATATTGTTCTGCGATACTGAGCAAAAGAAAATCTGATTCGCGGACAAGCAAGGCTTCTGTAAATGCAGAAATGCTTTCGTAAGTTTTTCCAAGAGAGGCATAACTCAAGCCAAGGTATTCTGCAATATCATCTGCATAGTAGCCGTTTTCTCTTGCAAGTGTAAGATATTTAATTGCAAGATCTGCATAGTAATATGTGGTGATTGTATTTTTATAAAAATAGGCCTTTCCAAGCATATATTGAAGCTGCGGCAACAGCGATTTACTTGCATCATACATTGCAAGGCGCAGATTATTTATGCTTTCGTCAAGATATTCCTGAACTTTGTATGTATCAATCTGGGAAACTGCAAGGTAGAAGCAGGCGTATCCGTAATAAGTTAAAGCAGTATTATTATAAGGTTTATCCTGCAGAAAAACTTTTCCCTGCTCATAAACGCTTTCATAATCGCTTTGTTCCCAGCTTTGTTTGATTGTCTTTAGTGTGATTTTATTTTTGTTATAGTTTTGAAATAAAAAGATTCCAAGGCTGGCAATTGCAGCTATAAAAAGAAGTATGCCAGAAACAATAATAGTGTTTCTAAGTATGTGATTTTTTCTTTTAGCAAAGGTTTTTATCTGTTGGTTCTTGGCTTTATTTTTCATTTTAATAAAATAAACAAACGGGACAATAAGCCGGGTTCTGTCTAAACAAACCCAAAAGGATTTATTTAATGACCATCTATCCGAACTTTGTATTACTACAAAGCTTTAGCGGCCTACCCGCAGTATAAGTTCGGAATAACAAACTGCTGCTCGGCCTTGCTCCAAATGAGGTTTACCCGCATTATCTGTTACCAGATAACCGGTGGTCTCTTACACCACCTTTTCACCCTTACCTTTTTCAAGGCGGTATACTTTCTGTTGCACTTTCTGTCGTCTTACTGGGCTATGCAAGAAATTATGCAGCTGCCAGTAGACGCCCGGTTCTTATCCGGCATTTATTCCGAAGGAGCCCGGACTTTCGCTCATAATTATATCTTATCATCAAGACATAACCATGCGGTCACATCCCGTTTGTTTACAGTATTTATTGTAAAACAAAAATGTTTTACTCTTCCTCTTCTTCCTGACGTTCATCATCATCTTCATCTGAATCAGATGCGTCTTCATCAAGATCTTCGTCTTCGTTTTCGAGTTCTTCGTCGCCTTCGTCGTAGAGTTTTTCTTCTCTTTCTTCTTCGTCGTAAGCCTCTTCGTCATCAAAGTCGTCGTCAAGATCTGCAAGGCTACCAGCATCATCCATGCTGATAATTGGATCAAAGTCTTTTTCGTTTCCAGTATCTTCGTAGAAAAGAATGCGGCTGCAGTATGGACAGAAATTGATATTTTCACCTTCGCGAACGATGTTTGCAAACTGAGCAGGAAGAATCATGTTACAACCTGTACAAACTCTGTTTCTTACGGCAACAATACCTTCTGAATTGCGCTGAATGATTCTCTGGAACTTGAAGAGGATTTCCTGATCCAAGTCTGGAGTAATTTTATCTTCATCTTTTTTAAGAGAATTAAGTTCTGAATCGTATTTCTGTAATTCTTTATTAAGATTTTCTTTAGAAGCAGCAAGATCGCTTTCCTGAGAATTAATCATTTCCTCATTAAGCTTGAGGTTTTCTTTAATTTCTTCAAGAAGCTTTTCTTCTTTCTGGAGATCCTTGCGAACTTCTGTTTCTTTTTCTGTAGCTTCTGTAATCTGTTTTTCCAAAGCTTCGTATTCACGGTGAGTCTGGATATCATCCATTCCTTTTTCACCCTTTTCACGTGACTTTACAGCTTCGTCTAAATCGAATTTTAACTGAGCAACTTTTGTTTTTACTTCTTCATATTCGTTGTTCTTTTCGATGTATTCCTTCTTCATTCTGGCAAGAAGTTCTTCCTGAGAACTAAGCTGTTTTGGAGCTTCTTCCTTTTTCTTTTCCAGATCGTATTTTTTTACAAGGATTGTCTGTAATTTCTTTAATTTTTCAAAAATGTCTTGTGTAGCCATTCGGTTTTCCTCAAATAAAATATCATAAAATTATATATAAAATAGATTTTTTAGTCTACTCCATGTAATCTCTTAAACCGTTGGCGCGACGTGGGTGGCGTAAGCGGCGAAGAGCTTTTGCTTCAATCTGACGAATACGTTCGCGAGTTACATCAAAGTAAAGACCAACCTCTTCAAGTGTAAGAGAATATCCGTCTTCAAGACCAAAGCGCATCTTAAGAACTTCCTGTTCACGCGGTGGCAGAGTTCCCAAAACTGTGCGGAGCTGCTCCTGAAGCAAAGTAAATGCAGTCTGTGTTGCTGGATTTTCTACTTCCTTATCTTCAATGAAGTCTCCGAGTAATGAATCTTCTTCCTCACCAATTGGAGTTTCAAGAGAAATAGGTTCACGGGCAACATTCTTAACCTGTTTTACGCGGCTAAGTGGCCATCCAAGCTGCTGTGCAATTTCGTCATCTGTTGGTTCACGACCAAGCTTTTGCATAAGCTGACGGCTTTCACGAACAACTTTGTTAATCTGTTCAATCATATGAACAGGAACACGGATTGTTCTTGCCTGGTCAGAAATTGAACGTGTAATTGCCTGACGAATCCACCATGTTGCGTATGTAGAGAACTTGAAGCCCTTGCGGTATTCAAACTTTTCTACAGCTTTGATAAGACCAATGTTTCCTTCCTGAACAAGGTCAAAGAAATGAAGACCACGGTTTGTA
>JBGVAV010000024.1:0-49878 GCA_045224915.1 Treponema sp. | reverse complement strand
TTGCAGAACGCGATGATCTTAACTGCATCTTCCCTCCACTAAAGCTTTGCGGAGATAACGGAGCAATGATTGCGGGAGTTGCATATCACTTCTTAAAACGCGGTGACAGAAGCGGAATTGATACTGTTACTTGTGCAAGGATTCCTCAGTTTAAGAGAGGATTGGATCAGGTACGTCACAGTCAATAATTGCGGGCTAGAACTCTACTTTAATTCCGGCGCCAATCTTCAAGCCGTCAACAGACTTGTCTGCAAAAACAGAAATTGGGAAAAATACAGATAACTCAGGGCCGTATTTTGTTTTACCGTAATAGAACATCCAGTCAATTGCGGCAGAAACATATAAAAAGCGAACATTCTTGTAGAACCATTCGTTCATATAATCAACATCACTTTGAACTGTGCCAGTAAAGCCTGCGTCACTATCTTTAACATTAGACGGAACTGTTGCAAAACGGAAAAGCCCCGCAAGGCCTGCAAGCACACTCCAGCTGTATTTATTTTTGTAATTAAGCTTAAATACAATTGGAAGATTTAATAAGAAATTAAAGGTCTGCCCTGTACGGTTTTCTATTTCGGCAGGAAGCACCATCTTATCATAAACAAGATTATATGATGTAAAAAATCTTAGCGAAGGTTGAAACGATATTGCCGTATAGTTTGGAATAGAAAGACCAATGTAAACAGGAATATCAATAGGAGATGGCGCACTAATAAATTTTCCGTCTGATGATTTTTTGTGAGTATTAATTGAAAGTAAAGGCTCAATTCCAAAAACAAAGTCCAGGCGGTGAATGAGTGCCTGTGACTGAATGAGCTCCTCTACTTCGGTAACAGTCATGTTCTGCTCATCAACATAATCGCGTTCTGAGGTTTCCTGTATTTCCTGATGAACTGGAGTTTCGGTTGCTTCAACTGTTTCTGCTTCTTCGGGAGACTCCTGCGCAAACAGAAAAGACATAGAGAGAAATATGATTGTCAGAAAAACAAATCGTTTCATCATCGAATTCTGCTATATAATGTAGCATTTAAATCAACACTTAGAAAACCACTGCGGCTAACCTTGTAAAAATCGGTTTGTTCCCACGCTGCATAAAGAGTTGTACCGCTGATTACAAAATCAGAATAAACATATCCAACATCAAGCTTTGGAAGTCTTATTGCAACAGGCTTTCCGCTTCTAAGAATGTGCTTGCCTGGTAATGCGCCTTCTATAAAAAGAGTTCCATCTTCAAAAAGAGCAGCACTCCAGCTTTGCGAAATTATTGCTTTTGCATTGAGCTCCTGTTCAAACGAGCCCGCAATTTCATTTTCATAAATACGTGGTGAGCTTCCTGCTGCCGATTTTACTTCCATCAAAAAAGGAATTGTATTGTCAAAGCCCTTTAGCATTGTTCGAATTCTTTCCGGGGCTTGAGAATAAGGCTTTACGCTCATCATGTCGCGAAATTCTTTTACAGAAGATTCCTGCACAGTAATCAATTCGTTTGCAGATACTGGCGAAATTGAAACGATTGGTGCAGCCGGGCGGAACTTTATATATGAAAACTCTGTTTTGCTTGCGCCTGAAGTATCGTCCTGAACAGATTTTATGCTGCAGAACCATTCCTTGCCATCCCAATAGTAATCTGTAATTTCGGAATTCTTTTTGTCTGTAAGATTTGTACAGTTAATTACAGGATATGATATTTTTGAAGCGTCATCAAATTGCACAAGGAAAAGATGTGAGCCAGAATCGTTTTTATATGAAGCTAAAGAAACTGTGTCATTAAAGAATACGCTTTTATAAACAGAAAAAAGTGGCCTTCCGTCTATAAAAACAAGATTTGAAGCTGTTCTGTTTGAGAAAATATTTATATCCTTTGCAAGAGAAATTTTATCGCCTTCAAAGCAGATAACGCCAAGTCTATTTGCAAGAGCGTAGGCTTTTACAGTTCCATCAAGATCTGCTGCTCCGTTGTTTGCAGAAGAAATGCGGATTGCTTCTGTGTATGGGAAAGAACCTGCAAAAGGCGCATTACGAGGGCTGTCTACCTGTGCAAAACCATCCTGTGTAAAATAATACCAGGTATGATCTGTTTTTTGAGTTCCAATTTCTACAATTTCAGGCTTATCCTTTGATTTATCCTTTTTTTTGCATGAGCACAAAAGCAAAGAAGTAAGGCATAAAATAGCTGCCGTAATTACAAAACCTGATTTTCTGACGTTAAAAAATTTTTTCATATCTCCTTAATGTATATCGGCATAGAAATAAACTCAAGTGATATATTTTTTGCAGAAGATGCAGAAATTAAAAGCCCGTAACATTGATCTGGGGGCGCTGAGCTATATCTAAGGAAGAACAGCTGGGGTACATCCTTTTTTACAGTTACATAAGGCGTTTCTGCAGTGCACATAAACTCATTTTCGGGTACATAAGATGAAAAAACTTCAAAATCAAGCTCAACACAGACAGTTTGGGTTAATTTCAGCTTTGTTGCAGAAAAGCTGTGATATGCAATGCCTTCAAGCACTTCCTGAGTGTCGAGCAGCCAGGGATTATAAAAGTTCTCGAGCTCCTGCTGCTTTTCTTCAAGAGTTGTCAAAAGCTTTTCCCAATTAAAGGAGGAAGTCTTTAATGCAGTATTATATAGTCTTGCAGCATATCCCCCACTCCAGGTTATTGATTTTGAATAAGGATAAATTGTCCCGGCACCTTTGAAAAACTGCGTCTGAGTTACAGGCGTTACGGTTATACAGCAGGGGCGGTTTTTTGGGAGTTGGAGGGAGATTGTCTTTTGATCTGGAAGGGCTTCGACAGGCTCAGCCACCCCGGATAGATTTACACTCCATTTTTCAAGCTCGGGCAAATATTCTGGCCACTCGGGAAGCTCAAATTCCACAGTTTCTTCTGGAATGAAAAACTGACAGGAACATATCGTTACCGCCAGAAATCCGCACACAACAATAAGGCATAATTTAAATAAATTTCTCATGCCTATATATTAGAAATAAAAGTGGACTTGTTACAAAAATTTTGGAAAAAAATGAAATTTATTTGAATTTTTTGATCTCTGACTGGCACAACTGATCGCAAAGTTCGTTGTATTCTATACCCGCATGACCTTTTACCCAGTTCCAGGTAACATCAAGAGCGGCGTTAAGCTCGTCCAGCTGCATCCAAAGCTCCTGATTTTTTACAGGCTTTTTATCTGCAGTTTTCCAGCCCTTTGCTTTCCAGCTGTGAATCCATTGAGTTATACCGTTTTTTACATACTGACTGTCTATATTTACAGTGATGTGACGTCCCGCAAAGCTTGGAGTATTTTTTACAACAGAAAGCCCCGCAATTGCAGCACTAAGCTCCATTTTGTTGTTAGTAGTCATTGCTTCGCCACCGCTAAGGCTTTTTACAACCCCATCGGCTATAACAACAATGCCCCAGCCACCAGGGCCAGGGTTACCAGAGCATCCACCGTCTGTGTAAATGATTATGTCGTCCATTATACAAGCACGCCTTTTGTTGAAGGAATGGCTCCACCGCGACGTTCGTCAATGCTTACTGCTTCGCGGATAGCACGGCTTACAGCTTTGAATGCGGCTTCAATTTTGTGGTGATCACTGCGACCACGAATTGTATCTATGTGCAGATTGCACTGTGCAGCATTTACAAAGCCCTGCCAGAAATCTTCAAAGCAATCAGTCTGGAACGAAGCTTCTTTTCCGTCATCACCAATTGAAACAAGCGGCACGCCTGTGAGTTTAGCGTCGTTTACAAGATATGCACGACCACCAAAATCTACAGCAGCCTGAACAAGAGACTCATCCATTGGATAAATGAAAAATCCTGCACGATAAATGCCGGCACAGTCACCAAGCGCCTTCTTAAAGCATTCGCCAAGTACAATTCCAGTGTCTTCAATTGTGTGGTGCTGATCTACATTAAGGTCCCCCTTTATAGTACCGGTCAAATCAAAAAGCCCATGCTTACAGAAGGAGCGGAGCATGTGATCAAAAAATCCAATTGGATTTTTAACATCACACTTGCCTGTTCCATCAAGGTTCAAAGTGAGTTCTATTTGTGTTTCGCCTGTTGTGCGTTTAATTGTTGCTGTTCTCATACTTAAATCTTATCATAGATTTAAGTATTTTTTCAACTAAAGATATAAAATAGTTACTCTTCTTCTTTATTTTTATTCTTGTCGAACGAACAAACAAAAATAGTCAAAGCATATGAAATAAAAGATGTAAGCAGTCGATCAATAATGTTAATAGGAAAACGTGAAATAATATTTGTGCTAAGTTGTGAAAGTCCCAGTTTTATAAAGTTTGGTTTGAAGAAATCTGACGCTACAGGATATGTAGATTTAAAATCAGAGAAGGTAATACAGAGACTATCAATTATTCCGCCAAGAATACTTATCACAACACACATTACTATTGCAAGAATAAACAAATAGCAAATGCGGACAATTATCATATCTGTGTTAAAAATATAGCGTTTAAATTTGTAACTAATAAAAACTGCAAAAAAAGAACAGATGACATAAAGTGTTGGGAGCTGAAGAAAATAACCGCTAATAATACTATCTATGATTGTTGTGGCAAGAGCACAAACGAGGCCAGGTACCCATCCACATAAGAAGGTAATAGTAACTGTACCAATAGTATCTAAGAACAAAGGCACATGTAGAATATAAATAGCTATATGATTAAAGCCAAAGTTGATGATTATACCGACAAGCGTAGCAATTATAATGAAAGTCCAGCGATGTGTTTTTCCAATCATAATAAATACCTTAACATAAAAAAGTTGATTTGTATATAATTTTAGAAGTTTAGAGTTAGACTCTATTTCTTTATAAAAAAAATGAGTATATAATAGATGAAGTAAAATATATGGAAAAATATATATCAAGGAAAACTATTTTTTGTTTCTTTTTTCTGCCTATATATATATTGTTCTCAGCCTGTTCTTTTCAGAATGAAGATAAACAATTAAATCAACTGATAGAGAACTGGGGTTCTATGTCTACGGATTATCAAACTATTTCAAATCTGGATTCATTCATACAAGATTTTGAACAATACAAAGACTCTGATGAATATAATGTAGATATAATGATAAATCAAAATTACACTGTGATTGTTGAAGAAATTGAAGCAAGCCTACATCAGCTTTCGCAGGTAGATAATCAAAAAGATTTTTATGACTGCTATATCAACACTTCAAAACTTCTTATGAAGCTTGTAAATGAAGATAACTCCATCTCAAAGAAGACAATTATTTATACCATTTTTATTTTCATTGCAATTTTTGTTTTTGCAATTTTAGTCTCATTTTTCCTTTTCATCTTTCTTTCAAAATATGATAAGCTGCAAAATGAAAGTCGTGAAATCGGGTATTATTCAGATTTTATGTTTCAGGGAATTCAGAATGAACGAAGAAGAATTTCTCGTGAACTTCACGATTCTGTCTGTCAGGACTTGCGTGCAGTAAAGCTTGAAATAGAGTTGATGAACATTAATGAAGAGGAAAATCAAAAAATAAAAGAAACTATAATTTCTATGCTTTCTAAAAGTATTGAAGATTTGCGTTCCCTATGTAACAACTTGTCTCCTTTAGCCAGTAAAGATGATAAACATACTTCCGTTTGGCAATCTTTTATATCATCTCTTGAAAATCTGATTGAAAACAAATCGCAAAAGACAGGTATTGTGTTTAACGTGAGAATTGATCCTTTGATTGATGCGGGAAATCTTAATCTTTATAAGTCTGGTAACATTTTCAGAATAATTCAGGAAGCCTTTTCTAATATAGAAAAACATTCAAAGGCTAAAAATGCTTCTGTATTGATTCGTAATAATGAAAGTCATGGCAAAAAGACTATTTTGTTTTTTATCATCGATGATGGTGTTGGAATGAAAACTACCTTTTCCAAAGAAGATGGAAATCCTTTAAATTGGACAGGAGCAGGAGTAGCGGCAAAAATATACGCAGCCAGTGGTTTTCATTTTGGATTGAAAAACATGGCACAACGGGCATCGGAACTAGGCGCAGATTTTTCCATAATGAGTGAGATTGATGACGGAACAAAAATCAGGCTGGAGGTACCGATTGAATGAGCGGAATAATAATCGTAGATGATCATGCCATGATGAGGAATGGTCTTAGCAACTGGCTTGAAAAAAATACTCGTTGGAATAATATCCGACTGGCAGATTCTGTGATGGCAGCTAAGTCTTTAATAAACAATGAATTACCGGAAATATGTATAATTGATGTACAGATTGGTGAGGAAGACGGCTTTTCATTGCTATCCTTTATAACAAAGGAATATCCATCTATAAAATGCGTCATGTATTCCATGTTTGATTCACCAGGTTATGTTTCTCAAGCAAAAACTCTTGGTGCAGTTGGTTATGTTTCTAAGGCAAGCGCTGAAGAAGAACTGGTAAAATGTCTGGAAGCAGTAACCCGCGGCGAAATATTTATTGAAGAAAAAATGGAAAACTCTTTTGAAAGAATTGAAGAAATCATTAGCTTTATGACAAAAACAGAATGTCGAGTTTTTCATGAAATCCTTAAGGGAAAAACAAACACACAGATTACAGAAATCTTAAATATATCAAACCATAGTATAGAATGCTATGTATCTCGCATCTACGATATCACCGGCATCCGCAATCGCGAACAACTGATTAATTATTTTTGCTCCTAACTTTTTGAAAAATTCATTTTTAGAGTTTAACTCTATTGTTTCTGTATTAATTCAACTTACAATTGAATTATCACTAATAAAGGAGTTTCTCATGGCAGAAAATGAAAAAAAGAATTGGTTACAAACTTCTGTATCCAATAAGATCGGTACAATACTATGGGCAATCAGCACTGCTTTGTTTATTATTGTATTTATTAATATTCTTGACTTGTCAAATATGCTCGTCACAATTTCACAAGATGAAGGATGGAAAGAAATGGGTTTATCATTAGGAAAATTCTTTATTCCAATGATAATTTTCTATCTTATAATTACTATTTGTATTTTTCTCAATTTTAATACTGCAACAGCAGTCGGAAAAGCATACGGAATTAGTATCTTAATATTTGATATAACTGCAGTTGTTGGAACCATAACACTAGTAAAATTAGTTTTACCGTTATTAGCAGACCAGATATCTGAGTTAAGAACTGTTGAGAATGCAATAGAAAATGTATTTGATAATATAAAACTTCTAGTAATTCGAGGTTCAAAAGCTCTTCAAAAGTTTGGAAATCCTCATATTGATGCTGGAAAGGCTATCGAAACACTTAAAAAAACTAACTCTAAACTTGTATCGGCTATTGAAGGACTTGCAGGATATTCGCTTTCTGATGATGAATTATACTCTACAATTCTGGTAATTTTGCAGATGTATAAAAAACTTGCAATCATAACAATTGGAGTGGCACTTACACAGTTTTTTACTCTTATTGCAGGTTTTATGCTCAAAACTGATAATACACAAAAATCTCGTTTAGCAGCACTTATTATGTGTTTATTTATGGGACTCGTAGGAGGACATCTCCTTTATGTTGGAAAAACAGGTAGAGCAATACTCCGAACAATATGTACAATGACTATTGTATTACTTATTATTCCAGCATTCTTTGGTTTTATTGACTTTATTATTATTCTTGCAGGTAAATTTAAAGACAAAGCTAAACAACCTGTTGTCAAATGGGTTTAGTTTTATCAAAAATTTTAAAATTAGAGTTTAACTCTATTGTTTAATTCTTATCGTAGTATATTATTTAGATTACATGGACAACTTTAAGTGTGTTCCATAAGGAGAATTTATATGAATAAAAAAATTATTTCAGTATTGGCAATCTTAGCAACTTTGACATGTGCTCTTTTTGCAGCATCGACAAGAAAAGACATTGATGCTTTTCTTAAAGAGTATGAAACCTTTGTTGTAAAGGCAGAAAAAGCTGCTGCTTCAAACAAAATCAGTGACTTAATGTCAATGTCTCTTGAATCAGTTAAGCTTACAGAAAAGTATGATAAGATAAAGGATTCAAAAGAATGGACAGATGCAGATACAAAAAAATATCTTAATCTTACAACCCGCTATACAAAAGCTGCAAGTAAAATTACATCCGATTTATCTGATGATACAGATGCCCTGCTAAACGCATATAGCTTTTAAGAATAAGTAATCCCATATTAAAATAAAGGCTGCTCAATTTTGGGCAGCCTTTTTTAGTATGCAAAATTCAATGCAAGGGGGAGACTTCCCCCTACAGCATCACCTTTCTAAGTTCATATTCAACAATATCGGTTGCGCCGAGACTCTGAAGCTTTGGCAAAAGTACTGGGACATCCGATTTTTTAACTGCGATTTTAACGGCAAATCCGTCGTCGTTGAAGAGAGGAGAAACTGTTGGGCTCTTCATGGCTGGGATGCCTTTTATGAGGTTGTCAAAATCGGCCTTTGAAACATTCATTTCGAGCATTACGCGGTTGCGGGCGTTCAAAACTGTTTCAAAAAGCATTTTGAGTTCCATGATTTTCTGTTTTTTCTCTGGGTCTTCCATTGCCTCTCGGGAAGCATACATTCTTGTTGAGCTTTCCATAAGAGTATCAACAATCTTGAGGCGGTTTGCACGCAGAGAAGAACCTGTTGAAGTATTATCAATAAGAATCTGAGCGATTGAATCTTCTGTGTCCTGTACAAAGCCTTCGCTTGTTCCCCAGGTGCGGAAAATCTCGCCGTTTACTTTTTTATCTTCTACCCATTTTTTGCTGAGGGCTTGATATTCTGTTGCAATTGTCACTTTATTTTTAAGAAGTGTATCAAGATCTTTTGTATCTGGAATTGCTGCAACAATGCGTACAGGGTCAAATCCAAGGTCCATAATTTCTACAACCTTGTCCTGAACACCGTTTTCGTATACCCAGTCCTTTCCACTGAATCCAAGATCAGCCTTATTATTTGCAAGAAGCAAACTTGTAATCTGAGGCTTTACAACCTGAAAAGCAAGATCCTTCTGATTTGTTGTAGGGAAATATGTTCTATCTGGCAAACTTATAGAAATGCCCACGTCACTCAATAATTCATAAACAGATTCATAAATGCGGCCTTTAGCCAATAAAATTTTTAATTTATCCATAATAATACCTTTTCAATATATATTATATTAGATTAATAGATTATACAACACTAACACGAAAATCAATCAGGGATTAAAACTTCCCTTCGAATCCAATATTAAATAGTTTTTCTGGAAGGTGTTGTTTTGGACCAAACGCAAAAGAAACATAGAGATTGTTGCGGTAAACTGAGTTTGCATAGGTTCCTATATTTGGAGTGAAGCCAAGTGAAAGCTTTAGTTTAGCGTATTGTTTATAAGCAAGATCGCCTGATTTTATCTGATCTAGGTATGAATCTGCGTGAGTCAGGTGCCAGCTTTGAGAAGCCTCGGTAGCGTTGCCGTAATCAAAACCGCCGATGTAATTCATAGTTAGAATAATGTCATTTACGAAGAGCGCAGAAAATCCCGGAATTGCTTTTTGAATATCATAACCAAACAAAAGAGTTTCTGCATTTACTTTAGCCAGGCGATAATCTGATGCGCTCAAAGAAAAAAGACTTGTATTTACTTTTGTTGGAAGATTGTAAGTAAAGTTATCTGCACACAAAATTGGAAGCAGCTTTGGAATATAAAAATCGGTATCAAACTCTACGTCATAAATATCACTAAGCTCGTTTTTGTATGGCTCTATATCTGTTTCATAAGAATGGGCAAGTCCCATTGTAAGGGTGATTCCTTCCCGCTCATAAGTTCCAGGCCCGCTGGTAATCACATTTGTCCAGCTTACAGAACCAATCTGAAGCGAAGCAAAAGAAGTATTATCATTTTTATCTGACAACAGTCCGTAGTTGGCATTTGCACTGGCAGCAAATAAAACTGCATATCTTCTGCCAAAATCAAAACCCGAAGAAATTGAAGCAGAACCCGCAAGCTTCTTAAAACCTGATTTATTTAATACAAGATAAGAAAGCAGGGAATACTGCAACAAGCCTGTGTCTGTTCCGCTCTGATAGCTAAAATCAAAAATAGCTGATTTTGATGATATATCATAACCGCCGGAAAACATTGTAATACCAGCATACCATGGCAAGGAATTCATATAAGTAAGTCCAAGAGTTGGAACGCCCATAGAAAGTCCGCCAATAGGAATGAGGAAGCCGTTGAAGGCATACTGGAACGGAGAAAAATTTTTAAAAGGAAGCGGCTCTGGAACTGGAACAGAACTATTTTCAAGCGAAGGCAAAGCCACTGTTGAAGCAACTTCGTCACAAGTCCACCAGGATTTTTCTAATTCCAAAAGTCGGGATTGTTTATAAAACTGTGCGGTGTAATAAATGTGACCGTCCTTTTGAACAGGTGTATAAACTCCGCCAGAAATATTTTCATTCATAAGAGAAAAGTGTCCGTCTTCAAGATTGAGCATACCAAGTCTTGGAAGCGTCTCTTTTGTTGCCCACGAAAAATAAAGTGTATTTGAACTTAAAGACAAATCCCTTATTTTCATTTTTTCATAAGGGGCAGGATACTCTGTGATGTTTGAAAAATTTATGTCGCTCACGCAAATAGAAAAATCAAGTCCCGATTTTAATACAAAGGCAAACTGTCCGTTACCCAAATCTGTGAAGTCAGAAGGAACCTGCTCTGCATCAAAAGTAAACTCAACAGGATTTTGGCAAAGAGAAACTTTCTTTTCTACATCAAACTTTTGAACAACAATAGAATATCTTTGCTTTTCATATTTTTGAGCTACAAAATAATATTCACCGTTTGAGCTGATTACTGCAGGACTCACATAATTTGTGCCAGGAACAGAAATCAATTTTTTTGTTTCAAAGTCATAAATCTTTGCACAATGCTTAATAGTTGCCGACGCAGTAGAATAATGACTTATAGCAAGGAACCTTCCATCCAAAGAAAGTCTTATTCCATCAAGATAATCCTGATGAAAAAGCTTCTGAGGCTTTTTGCCATCACGAACAAAATGAATTGTATTACAGCTGTCATCTACATAAGCAAGCCCAGTCTCACAAACGCGCAGGTTAGAAAATCTGGAACCTGTCGTATTTTTTAGAGAGAAATCACCACTCTGATTTTGATTATCAAAAAAGTCAAAGGCCTGCCCTGCACTAACAGGATTTGCCGCAGCAACAGAAGGAACCTGCAAAGAGTTTTCAAACATCTTCCAGGCTCTGTTTAATTTTATTCCAAAAGTGTTTTTAAATGCTCCCGCTGCAGCAAAATCTGTAAGGTGTTCGCCGTTTATACATCGGTACCAGAATTCAGAATATTTGTGCATGCCAAAATTTCGCTGTAAGAACTCGGCAAAGGCTCCGTTAAAATAATAAAAGGAACCCATTGGATAAGCATCAGAAGCACCTTTTACATCTGAATATGTTGGGAACTGTTCTTCAATTTTTGCCTGCCTGACCATCTGCAGTGAATATGCATCGTTCAAACGTCCCTCGCCTTTAGAGCTTTCATAAGAAACTGTTGCACCTTCGGCCATTCCGCTCGTTACAGTAAAATAATGATTTGTAACTGCATCACCAAAAATCTTTCCTACCATTACAAAGGTTTTGTTTTTAAGATTATATGTTAATGCATGAGTAAGCTCGTGTGTAAAAGTAGAAAGCAAAGTTTCTGAAAAGACAGCCAAATCATCTATCTGGCCGGTATCGTAAAGAACAATTCGGTTATAAGGAGAGTTTGCATAGTACGCATTAAACTGTTCGACTGTTGCAGTAATAACTACAGGAATTCTAAAAGAAGGTTCAACCCCATAGGCAGCGGCAAGCTCTTCAAAAACAGCGTCTGCATTTTCATAAAGGATGTTTGCGCTTGCAAGATTTTTTTCGCCATATATAAGATCAAAATATTTTGTCTGGGTAAAGCGAAGTTTTCCTGCCCCAGCCATGCTGCCTTCATGAGCAAAAATCGAAAAAGAGAAAAACAGTGATGTAAGTACAATAAAAAGTTTTTTCATATTACATATTCGGGATGCGCTTTACTGCATATCTAAAATATAAATATCCTAACGGAGCCGCAAGCACTGTAAAGATAAGTCCTGTAATAATTATTCCAAGATTATTTCTTGGCAAAAAGATCATCAATACAATAAACAGCGCTACAACACCCATTGTAATAAACGACGAAACAACTGCGTTTACATTCTGCTTAAAGGCCGCAATAGGATTTTCCCACTGAAGCTTTGGGTTAAATGTATCTATAAACATTTCTCCAAAGACAAGCACGAGCGAAACCAAAAGCCCCAGTACGCCTCCCTTAACAATAACATCAAGGACCTCACCTGCCGTAAAAGGAAATCCTATAACAACAACGCCTGCGCTAAAATAAATAGCAGAAACTGCTACTGCAATTATACAGTACATAAAGGCATGCCAGAATTTTACAAGAACAATTGTGTCGCAGGTAATAGGCATGGCTTTAAGATCGTACAGGGCTTTACCTTCGCGCGAAAAAGAAGTTGAGGCAACGTTCGTACAGTTACCCATAAAAATAGAAAAGGCGCCTACTCCCAGGATGCAGAAATATTTTATATTTAAAATTTCATCCGGCGATAGTGCAAGAAACATTCTTTGAAGCTCATTCATAACAGAATTAACATTGCTATGACTTGCCATAAAAAAGCTCATGCCGCCAGAAACAAGCATAATAATCGGGAGGATAATAATCATAAGAGGACCGTTTGCAAAGAAGGAAGGCTCTCTGAACATTGTGCGTAAATCGCGTGTAAAAAGTGTACCAAAAACAGAATTAGTCTTAACGTTTTTAATAATTACATTCTGTGCCTTTTGCTGCGAAATCTTTTTTGATTTTACATCAGAAAATCCGTTGAGTGTTTTGATATATATTGGCGCAAACAACGGAACAATTCCAAAAATAAAAACAAGCGTAATTGCAGTCATAAAAAGGATGGCAAGGATTTTGCCGCTTATTGCATTTGCAAAAATCATAAGGAAGGGAGCCTTTTCTGCATACAAGCGAACAATCTGAATAATCGGAGGCAGCGACCCCTGACGTAAATCAAGCGACACTGACATTTGAGAAGAGAAAAAACTGTAGCCGCAAACAAAAATAAAAATCAGAACAGTTGCAATTCCGGTGAGAATAGAACGCTTACGCATTTTTGGAAAAATCACAAGAACAAGAATCAAAAGCCCGTAGATTACAAAAAGCGAAATGCTTACAATTGCTAAGGTGGTAGTTATGATTCCAAGATAAAACAAGGGATTTGTAAGAAGCTGCGCTTTTATTCCATAAATGATAGAACCAACAATAACGACTGCTGCACCAAACGAAGCATCTGTAATTGCTGTAACGCCTACCTTTGCTCCAAAAATATCAACCGGTTTAAGAGGCATTGCAAGAAACTGTTCTTCTCCACAGCCGGTATAATAATTTGTAGCGGCAGAAATAAATCCAAAAAAGAAAACAGTACACAGCGCAATGAACATAATGTAAACAGGCATTTTTTCAATGTCACCGCTGGCAAGAAGATTGTTGCCAAGGTTGTTCATTATCATAACATACATTCCGCCCGCAACAGCAATAATGTAAATTGTGAGCAAAATAACAAGGATGTTTTTCAGAATGCCCTTAACGCCTTTTTTGAAGCCTTCAATAAAAGAGCCAAACGAAAATATATTAGAGGACATTATTTTAAACAAAGACCACAATGCTTTTGTTTTCATTTTAGTCCTCCGCAACAAGCTTAAGGAAGATGTCTTCAAGTGACTGGCCTGGTTCTCCCTGCTGAGCTTGAAGCTCTGCCATTGTTCCAATAAACACAAGCTTTCCTTTTTTAATTATTCCAATTCTGTCGCAAAGCTTTTCGGCAACTTCCATTACATGGGTAGAAAAGAAAATTGTTTTTCCGGCAGCGGCACGTTCACGCATGATTTCCTTAATTGTAAAAGCAGCCTCTGGATCAAGACCAACCATTGGTTCATCCAAAATCCAATTTTTAGGATCTGTAATAAGACTTGCAATAAGGAAAATCTTTTGCTTCATACCGTGGCTAAAGGAAGCAATTCTACTGCTCAGATTTTCCATCATACCGAATTTTTCGCAGTAAGTTTTAATGCGCTCCATTTTTTCTTCCTGAGGAATCTTGTAGACGTCGCTTATAAAATCAAGATATTCAATTGCCTTAAGGCGTGAGAAGGTTTCTGGATTGTCGGGAACAAATGCAAAAGTTCTTTTTGCAGCAATAGGCCTTTCTTTTATAGAAATGCCATCCAACAGAAGCTCGCCCTCATCTGGCTGAAGAATGCCTGTGAGCATTCTGATTGAAGTAGTTTTTCCAGCACCATTTGGTCCCAAAAAACCAAAGATTTCACCATCATTAACTGTCATTGAAAGTGAATCAACAGCCTTTACGCTACCCTTGTTGTAGGCTTTAGTTACGTTTTTGAGTTCGAGCATTTAGTGTCTCCTTGCACATCCCCGGCTTTTAAAGGCACAGGGACAACAAGTTAATATTACACTAATTTCAATTTTGCCGCTACATATACAAAAGTTGAATTCCAGTAAATGGCAATTTCGTTTGTACTGTAGCTAGGGTATTCATCAATATAGCAGCGTAATGGCGGAGGATTTAATGGACCAAGCTTTTCTTTTACACAAAGGTCGAACAAGCCTTCACACGGGCCTCCAGAAAGCATTCCAGGCATTGTCTGATTAGTTGCCCCGGAAGGTCTATGATGCGGATGCTTTACTGTGTTTGTGCCAAAGCCTGTTATATAACAAATATTCATAGGATTACAGCCAAGCACATAATCAATCTGTTTTTTAGCGGCTTCGTAATATTCAGTTTTTCCGGTAAGATCCCATGCCACCAGAAGCGCATGTGCATCGTCGCAAACATGACCACAACCGCCCCAGTGAACCTTTTCCATGCTTGTTCCAAAAGAAGCATTATTTACAATTCCAAGAAGTCTGTCTGCATTTTTAATCATTGAATCTTCAAGAAGCTTTGCCTTTGCTTTATCCTTGATTTTATCTTTTGCGCGAAGGAAAAGCTCTGTACCATAACCAGCAACCATTCCCCATCCAAAGCCTTCATGCCAGTTATTTTTCCAAGGATACTGAGGATCTTCCGGCAAATCGATTATACTCTGGCGAAGCTCCAGGGCTTTGTCTAAATATGACTGATCTCCTGTTTTTAAGAAAAGCGCTCCATAAGCAAAATATCTTTCATCGGCAGAAGTCCAGTCGCCATAACCACCTGTTGTGATTTCTGGAGGATTAATAAAAAGTTCTTCTTCGTGAGTCTCAAGATATTTCTGAGCCTTGAACGCTGCATCCAAAAGCTTTTTAGCAAAATCAGGATCGTTCTTTTCAAAGAAGGTTGATGCAAAAGCACACGAGCCTGCAAAGTCTGCAGTAGCAGTAGATGAAACTGGAGAAACAACAAGTTCATCTTTTTCTTCATCCGGATTTATAAAGGCGCAGAAATGATAGCAGGAAACCTTGTGATAAACACCGCCATCCTCGCGCTGCATTTTAAGCATCCATTCAAGTTCAAAACGAACCTCGGCAAGAATATCAAACTTTGTAAAGCTTGAACCACTCTGTTCATAAGCAAGCAGTAAATCCATTACAGCTTTAGATGCCGCAACAATGTATCGTCCGTAGTCACCAGCATCGTGCCAGCCACCATTTACTTCTATTTTTTTATCTGTTTTATAAACTACAGCAGGTGTATCGTGACATGCTGCATGAGCCCATGGACCACCGTGTGCTTCATCAAGCTCTACACCACAACGTGAAAGATAAAAATAATTTACTGTAGCGTAATAAATATCATTATAAATGTTCTTACCAATTTTAAAAGGAACACTTTGTGCACTCTTGCCTTCCTGCGATTTTACACGAACAGTAAAGGTTCCGTTGTTAGAAAAATCCGAAAAATCGGCAAGGCAAACAGGCTCACCTGCAACTCTGTCCTGAACAGGAGCGTTTACTTTTCCAGAAAAAACAACTTTTGCGCCGCTTAAAATATCAAACTCTTCACCACCCTTGAGTCCCGTAACATACGCAAATTTGGTTTTATCTGCTTCATAACCAATCTGATTAACAAATACTTCGAGTTTACTTTCCATATTGTGAATAATAAGTGAATTTTTTTTAAAATAATTGAACAAAAATGTGAAAAAATCGAATATATCGCATATAATATAAGAACCATGAAAAAACTCGGAAACAAAATATTGAAAATCAGTTTTTCGCTTATTCTGCTTTTTTCTCTGGCATGTTTTAAGCTTTGTGCTCAAGATAATATGACACCGGGGCAGGCACAAACTTTGCGCGAGGCCTTTGTGGAAGAAATAAAGACTCATATTGGAGCCCCTTACGAATATGGAGCTGTTGGACCGGATTCCTTTGACTGTTCGGGTCTTATTTATTATTCAGCAAGCAAATCAATAAAAGTTCAGCTGCCTCGAACAGCAAAGGCTATATACAATTATGCAAGAATCATTCCTGATGATAATCGCGAGGTTGGAGATCTGATGTTTTTTAAGACAACAGGCTCGTCAACAATTTCGCATATTGGCGTTTATATTGGAAACAATCAGTTTATTTCTGCAATAAGTGACGGACCAAACACTGGAGTAATTGTTTCTTCGCTTAATCAGGATTATTGGAAAGGCCGCTACGTTTCTACAGGTCAGTTCTTACCTTCGGGCAAAGAAGAATACAAAAAAGGAAACAAGCTTGCAGAAACAGAAATGGTTGAGTCTTTTGAGAATGAAAATGACACCGCTACTGCCTCTAAAAAAGGCCCCTCTCCAGATTCCACCCCTTTAACCTTTGCAGATAAGCTTCTTTTTGATACCTCAGTTTATTTTGACTGGTCGTTACTTTCTCCACGGCAGTTTGTTTTTAGATACAGAGGAATTGATGCGCTATTCCATGCAAGTTATACAGGCTGGAACCTTAATCCTGGCGTTGGATTCTTCCTTAGGTTCAATACAGGACTTGATACCTTCCAGATTCCTGTAATTTTGAGCCTTTCGTTGAATGATTATATCCGTATGTATGCGGGACCTGTCTTTACCTGTAATGACGTTTTCCTTATAGATTCGGATAAAGAGATTAAGGGTTCAATTTTTCCTGGCATAATAGGACTTTCGCTTTCAACTCCTAAATGGAAAATTGGTAAAGTTGCTTTGCAGGCTGTGCAGGATATTAACTACACAGTCTACAATGAAATGGATGGAGCAGCATTACCATTTATGGAAACAATTGCGGCAGGACTTGTAATGTACACAGGTATTAGAGTTACAGTTCCTCTGTCTGCGTTTAAAAGGAATTGAAATTGAAAAGAACAATATTTACAACTCTCAAACTGATTTTTGCAAGCTTTGCATTGATGCTTATCTGTGCGAGCTGCACTTCTGAAATTACACTCGAACTCAAAAAAGACGGCTCTGTTGACCTACAATTCAGCGGAGTTGCAGGGACAGCGTTTGCAACAATGATTAATTCTGTAAGCGGGATGTCTGGAAATGGAAACGGATCATCCGCCGACACTGTGATTTTTGATACAAAAGAAATTGAATACGAAATGAGCTCAAACGGATTTTCACAGGTAAAGGCTGCTTCCAAAAAAGGCTCTGACCTTACAGTTACAATGACAGACAAAAATGGAAAATCTGCTTTGTTTACCTCTGGGGTTGTGAGCATAAAGGATGGAAAGCTGAATGCCTCTCTTTCGCCACAAAGCCTTGTAAAATTTTATAAAGCCGCCGACAGCCAGACAGTTATGTTCCTTGATATGCTTTTAGCCCCGATTTTTAATGATGAAGTTATGACCCAAGAAGAATATCTTGAAGTTCTTGCTTCGTTTTACGGCGAAGAAATTGCAGAAGAAATGAAAAACAGCAGCTTTAGAATTACTTTAAAAAATCCCGACGGAACAAAAACCGTTCAAAACATAGGCTTTACAAAGCTTTTGACATTGGATGAAGTTATAAGATTTTAATTACTTTAGATAAGTTTCTACAACAGAATTGTCTGCGTTGCTGTATGGGGCTGGGACGTATTTGTCGGCGTTCCAGTCGTTTTCCCATTTTGTATTATCAAGCAGATAACGGAATTGATATTCGCGATTAACGTCAAGCTCAAGCTTTACAGAAAAAGAACCATCAGGAGCCTTAGTCATGGGAGTAATTGTGCTGCTCCAGCTGTTAAAATCACCAGCAATATTTATTTCTTTAGCGCCCTGAGCGGCTTCTGGTGAAACTGTAAATGTCACTGTACATTTTGTCTTATCTTTAGAAAAAGACTTTTTTAAACCCATTAAAAAACTCCGTGAAAAATAATACCCCTACCGTTTATAAAAATATAATATTATAGAAAAAAATTCAATATGTACTATATTGTTATCAATTCTAAAAAGATTCCATTCTAAAAAATCGCGCGAAGCCGAATTACAGATTACAAAAATGCTCTACACTGCTGCCGCGAGAGCGGCAACGTATATAGTCAAGGCAGTGTAGCGCATAGCGGGCTAGCCCGCGGTTTTGGAATCTGGAATTCGGCTGGAAGCGATTTTTTATATATGATTGCATTTGAAAAATTAATATCAATAATATTGATATATTTCATTCTTTGTAATATATTATTTTTAATCCGTCGATTTAGTCCAAATTGCAGAACGGAAGGGGATGTCTTAGACACCTTAAATCTTGCTAAAGAGGAGGTCCTGATATGGACACTATCTTAAACAAAAATCACTATTTATTTACATCAGAATCAGTTGGAGAAGGTCATCCAGACAAGGTTTGCGACCAGATTTCAGATGGCATTCTTGATTACTGCCTTAGTCTTGACCCTGAGGCTCATGTTGCCTGCGAAACTTTTGCTACTACAAACTTTGTACTCGTTGGTGGCGAAATCAAATTTTCTAAACAAGAAATCAATTTTGAACAGCTCAACTCAAAGGTTGAAGAAATTGCACGTAATGTTGCAAAAGAAATCGGTTACGACAGCGAAGATAAGGGCCTTGATTACAAAACCTTTACATTTATGAACCGCCTTCACGCTCAGTCTGATGATATCTGCCAGGGAGTTGTTGGAACTGGCCTAAAGGAATACGAAGGTCAGCAGGGAGCCGGAGACCAGGGAATGATGTTTGGCTTTGCATGTAACGAAACCCCTACCCTCATGCCAGCACCTGTTTATTATTCACATCAGATTCTTATAAAAGCTTCAGAGCTTCGTCACAGTAAAAAAATCCCTTGGCTCAGACCAGATGCAAAATCTCAGGTTACAATTGAATACGACGGCTATAAACCTGTTCACATTGATACAGTTGTTGTTTCTCACCAGCATGACCCGGAAATTTCACATGAAGAAATTGAAAAAACAATCATCGAACAGATAATCAAGCCTGTTCTTGAACCAACAGGCCTTCTTGACGACAAAACAAAGTTCTTTATAAACCCAACAGGACGCTTTGTAAAAGGTGGCCCGGACGGAGATTCTGGTCTTACAGGACGCAAAATCATTGTTGATACTTACGGTGGCATGGGCCGTCATGGTGGTGGTGCCTTCAGCGGAAAAGACCCAAGTAAGGTTGACCGTTCTGCAGCATACATGGCACGCTACATTGCAAAGAATATTGTTGCGGCAGGCCTTTCTGATAGAGCAGAGGTTGAACTTGCTTATGCAATTGGGGTTCCATTCCCAGTAAGCATTATGGTAGAAACCTTTGGTACAGAAAAAGTTGAAAAATCAAAGATTGAACAGGCTGTACTCAAGGTATTTGACTGTACACCAGCAGGAATCTCAAAGACTTTAGGCCTCAAAGCTCCAATTTATTCTAAAACTGCAAGCTACGGACACTTTGGACGCGATCACTTCCCTTGGGAAAAGACAGATAAAGTAGAAGCTTTAAAAGCGCTTGTATAATTAAAAATCCGGTTTAATTACTCAGGATCCTCTCCCTTTGTAAAGAAAAGGCTGATTCCTTCATTAGGAAACCTTTCCTTTACCTGGGCAATTACGTCTTTTACTTTTTTTGCATCGTCATCTTCAATGTATGCAAAAAGAATAAAGTTCATTTCGGGCCAGACAACATCTCCAAGCTTTTTGGTTTTAAGGCCCTTTCCATGAACTTCTGGAATAACCGTATATTGAATGCCAGGAATTTCTTTTTCCAGACGCTCTGTAATATCATCCTGAACAGACTGATTACTTACAATTTCTGCTCTATACATTTTCTATTCTCCTCTGTCGTGGTGTGCGTTTTCTCATTACAAGGCTGTACAAAACAGGAATAATCAGCAGAGTAACAAAGGTACTTGAAATTAAACCACCTACAACGGCAATTGCAATAGGACGAACCATACCAGCCTGACCGTTTGTTGCAAAACACATAGGAAGCATACCAAGAATTGTAGTAAGAGTTGTCATCAAAACTGGGCGGAAGCGGCTCTTTCCAGACTGATAGCAGGCTTCTTTAAGTTCAAGGCCTCGTCCAACAAGAATATTCGTGTAGTCAACAAGAATAATACCGTTGTTTACTACAATACCAATGAGCATGATAATTCCAATTGCAGACATGAATGACAAAGCTTCGCCAAGAATCTTATGAATAAGAATAACACCAATAAGAATAAAAGGCATTGTTGCAAGGTTTATAAGAGGAGCCTTGAAAGATTCATAAGTAGAAGCCATAACACCAAATACAAGAAGGATCGCCATAATTGCAATCTTTGCATAGAAGGAATATTGGTCCATTGTATCTTTCCAGGCTCCTTCGTAATTTACAACTACAGATTCCGGAATAATAACCGAACTTTGGATTGCCTTGCGGATTTCTTCTTCGATTACGTTATCATTTTCTTCGGTAAGATTACTTGCCCTTACGTGAATAATACGCTTCTGGTTTTCGCGGCGGATTGAAACAGGGCCAAGTCCCTTCTTTGTAGAAGCAAAGTTGGCAACGCTTACCATTCCACCTGTACCACGAACAAAAATCGATTCAAGGTCATTTATAGTCTTACGGTCTTCTGGGCGGTATGCAACAACAACACTGTAATCTTTACCATTGTTTCTGTAAGTACAAGCTGTAGAACCGTTGATTGCATAGTTTATTTCGCGGGCAACAGTTGCAACATCTACGCCCATTGCATAGGCTCGTTCACGGTCAATTACAATTTCTACCTGAGGCAAACCCTTGTCCATGCTTATAGAAGGTTCACTAACTTTCTTATTCTGTGCAACAACATCCTGAATTGCTTCTGCAGTATCAAGAGCTGCATCAAGATCATCAGAAAGAAGAACGATATCAACGCTGCTGCCCATCCAGTTACCACGCCAGCCGTCGCTGAATGCAAAACGGGCACTAGGGAATTCTTCAAAATGCTTTCTAAGCTTGTTCTGCATTTCTGTTGCAGAATCAATCTGTTTAGCAGTTTCTGGCAGTGCAATAGTTATGGAACCACGGTTTGTATTACGTCCACCAATTGAAGTAGAAACTGTTTTATAGCCCTTACATTCTTCGTAAACATATTTTTCCATAGCCATAACAACTTCTTTTGTCTCTTCAAAAGGAGTTGCTGTACCCAGAGTAATATTAAGCTGAACCTGATCATCACGACCAGGTGGGATTTGATTAATCTGCATTGTAGGAATAAAGCTTGCAGAAAGAATAAGAATACAAAGAGCCGCAACAATTGTGATGAGTCTGTTGTTAAGGGCAGCCTTAAGAAGCTTTCCATAAAGGTTAGTAAAGAAATTGATTACAGTTTCAAAGGCCTTGTAAATAATCTTGAGCAAAGGATTTTCAACAGGCTTTTCTTTACGGTTTGAAAGAGGCAGGAATTTACCTGCGAGAACCGGTACAAGGAAGATAGCAACGAGCAAAGAAGAAACAAGGGCAATTACAATTGTAAAGATTGCTCCCTTAAACATCTGTCCCATAAAACCAAGATCTTTAATAAAGAATACGAATGGAATAAATACACAAATTGTTGTAAGGTTGCCCGAAATTACGGACATGAGCATTTCCTGGCTTCCAAGAATTGCTGAGATTTTGGGTTTGGCGCCTCGTTGCCGGTATGCAAATATGTTATCAATCATAACGATTGAAGCGTCTACAATCATACCTACACCAAGAATAAGACCTGTCAAAGTCATCATGTTCAAGGTAAGCCCAAACATACTCATTGCAAACAAAGTAATGATAATTGAAAGCGGAATAGAAATTGAAATGATAATTGTTGATTTAAAATTCTGTAAAAAGATAAAAAGAATGATAACAGCAAGAATCAAACCCTGCCAGGCCGAAGAAATCAAAGTGTTGATTGTTTCGCGGATAGCATCTGTTGAATCCTGAATAATCTGAAGTGTAACATCAGACGGGATATTCTTTTCTGCCTGCTCAATTTTTTTGTAAAGATTATTTGCAACAGTTACAGTATTTGCATCTGACTGTTTTTGTACACTTATATAAACACCTTTTTCTCCGTTGATGTACGATTCCTGTGTTGTATCTGCATAACCGATTGTAGCTTCACCAACGTCTCTTAAGCGAACAGCATATCCGTTTATTACAGTAATTACTGTATCGTTTATTTCTTCAAGGCTTGTATATTCACCAATTGTTCTTACAATATAGTTTTTGTGACCTTCCTGAACTTTACCGCCACCAAGCTCCATATTCTGTTTAGAAAGGGCGCTTGTAATTGTTGGAACAGTAAAACCGTAAGCAGCCATTCTGTTCTGATCAAGGCGGACATTTACCTGAGCTGTTCGTCCACCCCAAATTTCGGCTTGTCCTACTCCATCGGCCTGTTCAAGAATACTTACGATATTACTTTCGGCAATTGCTTTAATATCATCAACAGAACGATTACTTCGAATAAGAATACGCATGATTTCGCCATTATCACCGGTAAAACGGAAGATTGAAGGCGTACTTGCATTTTCGGGTAACGCTCGTTTTACACGGTCAAGCTTATCTCGGATATCATTCATTGCTTCGGTAAGATCTGTACCATATTCAAATTCCAGATTAACGCTTGAATTAGATTCGTTCGAAGTTGATGTGATGTTTTTAAGACCGTTTACGCTCATTACAGCATTTTCGATTACTTTTGTAACAGTCTTTTCAACCGATTCAGGACCCGCATTTGTATAAGTTGTGAAGATTGAAAGACTTGGGTTTTCAACTTCAGGCATAAGGGCAATTGCAACATTGCTTAAAGTAAAAATACCTACAACGCCAAGAAGCGCAAAAACAATTAATATGAGAACCGGATGCTCCAGTGTTTTTCTACTAAGACTCATTTATTTTTTGTCTCCTTGTGGTGGGAAGGCGCCAGCGCCTCCAGGTCCACCTGCGCCATCTGCGGGAGCAGTTTCTACAAACTCAACATTACCAGAAATATCGCGGACCTTTGCACCTTCGTAAAGTGTAAGCATACCTTCTGTTACTACAACTTCACCGGCTGTAAGACCTTCAAGAATCTGAACATAACCGTCTACGTTTTGTCCGCGAAGAACCTTACGTTTTGTTACAGTACTGTCTTCTTTTACAACAAACAAAAAGTATTCGTCTGAATTTTCTGTTAATGCATCCTGTGGAATTGCAGGATATCCGCTGTAATCTACAGTGAAGAGTTTTATCTTTGCAAACATACCAGCGTTTATCTGCGGATAATCTTTATCAAAATGAAGGATAATTTCTTTTGTACGAGTTGCAGAATCAACTACAGGAGAAATGCGGTAAACAGAAGCATCAAAAACCTGATCTCCATAAGCCTGGAAGGTAATCTGAGCTTTCTGACCTTCCTTAAGATATGCAACATAACGCTCCGGAACTTTTGCAGTTACCTGAAGATTTGAAATATCACCGATTTTTGCAATAACAGAGCTTGCAGTAACCTTCTGACCAACCTTTACAGTAGAAGTAAGAATGCTTCCGCTGATTGGAGCAGTTACAGGGCTGTTTACGTAGTAGCTGCCGGCTTCTGAAGGGTCTATATATGCAATAACATCGCCTTTGTTAACGGCAGAACCAAGCGAAACCTTCATCTGAACAACTTTACCGCCAATAGAAGGAAAAACATCAACAGAAACCTGAGTTTCTACTTCACCATTTGTAAGAACAAAATCCTTAAGAATAAGAGATTCGGCTTTTACAGTGCTTACAGCAGTAGCAGCACCTCCAGCCCCTCTGCCCCAGCCACCACCAGCAGCTGCTGCAGCTTTTTTATCTTTAGCCTTTTTAATTATTGCAAATGAAGCAAATGCTGTTGCACAAATAAGAACAAGAACGATTATTGTAGTAATCCATTGCTTTTTAACTGATTTTGTTTCGCTCATTTTTTACCTCTTATTTTCCGAGTGTTCCGTATGGGAGACCCAATTTATACTCTAAATCTAGAATCAATTTAATTAAACTAAAAATTTGTGATTGACGTTCATTTTTTGCTTTTATAAGTGAATCTGATGAATCTTGAAGATCCATTAAATTACGAGAACCATGATTATATGCATCCAAAGTCATATCATATTTTTTCTGTGCTAATAATATATTTTTATCAAGCATTTCAAGTTTTGTCTTAGATACTTGAATTTCTTTATAACTTTTTACTATCTCCTTTGCCAATTCTGTTTTTCTTTCTTCTAAAGAAACTTCTTTTTTTTCTAAATCACGCTTTGTAGTAGCCACGTTTAAAGCTTTTTCAGACCACGGAAGAAATCCATCTAATGGTATTGAAACACCAAGAGAATAATTAAAACTAAGATCATCTAAAGTGGCCATTGCTGATGCTGAAATAGAAGGGCCAAAATAATTAAATCTATCTTTCAACAGATTATTTTTTTTATTAGCAACATCAAGTTCCAGATTTCTTATTTCTGAAGTTTCATCAATATTAACCATAACAGATTCTTCTGTAATTACAATTTTTGCTGCTTCATCAAGATTATAATCTAATTCTATATTCTCAGATATATTTATACCTAATTCTTCCTTAAAGGTTTCGAACTCTGTTTCAAGTTTTCGCTTTGAATCATCAACTTCTAAAAGTTTATATTCATAATTATATTGACTTTGTAACAAATCAAGTTCGGATTTTTGTCCCAGATTGTATTTTACTTTATTAGATTCATATATTTGTTTTATTTGTTTAAGCTCATTTTGTTTAATAATAAAACTTTCTTTATTCAATACACAAGAATAGAACTTTGTTCTGATATCTTTATCCAAAGCTCGAACTGTATTTTCATAAGAAATTAAAGCTTGTTCATACGAAATATTTTGCGATTGAATTGATGTATACAAATTTGATGTGAGATTTATTTTTAAAGTTGCACTTGCATCAAATTTTGGATCCCTCTCAATTTGATTCCCATTTGACCATGCATCATAAGATCCTGTTGCTCCACCACCAAAAGAAGCAGCTACTGTTAATGATGGACTAGCCGAATTCCATGAATAATCTTTCTTTTTCTTGGCTAAATCCAAATCAAGTTTAGCCTGTTTTAAACTGCTACTATTCTCTTTTGCTAACTGCACAGCTTCTTCGACAGTAATTTTTCTAATATTGTTTGTGATATCTTGAGCGAAACCCGATGATGTAAAAAATAAAGCCGCAACTATTGTAAACAAATATATCTTTTTCATATTCTTCTATTATAATAAATTGTACAAAATATTCAAAGGAATGTTTTGTTATATCTTTTTTTCCTTGAGAAATTCGATTTTTGGCTTTAATATAGAAGAATGCAGGATTTTAAGGATAAAGAGTTTATATCATCACTTTTACAAGAAGCAAAATTTGGACTTTGGAAGATGGAAGTCGAAAAAAACAAAGGTCCAAAAATCTATTTTGACAAAACAGCACTTGATATTCTTGGTTTTAAAAACAAGAATGCTGCTCCCGACGAAGTTTATGCCGACTGGCTGGGGCGGGTTGCTGAAGATTCCAGAGACACCACAAAACGTGCCATAAAGAAAATGCAGGAGGGTCTTTTTTCCGAAGCACAAATTTACTGGCAGCATCCTATCTTGGGCGAAATCAACTTGTGGTTTGTTGGAATAAAAGAATACGAAAAACAAGGTGTCAAAGTTTATAAAGGCATGGTCCGGGGAGACCCTGACACAAAAACGGTTTCAAACGGATTTACTTTCTTTGGAATTGCCCAGGCCCTCTGCCGCGATTTTGAAAGTGTTTATTATGTAAATATCAAAACTGGTAAATATAAAGAATACATCAGTCAGGGAAAATTCAAAGAATTCCGTTTACAAAACAAAGGTTCCGATTTTTTCAAAGAGTCCATCGAAAATATTCCAAAAATCGTTTATGTAGCCGACAGAAAACGTCTTTTAGATTTTATGGCAGAAGAAAATCTTCGTCCTGCACTAAAGGATCTAAAAACTCTTTCTATACGTTATAGACTTGAAGTTAATGGAAGGCCTCTGTTCTACAGACTTACAGCAACTCCTTCTGTAGTGGGAGACGAAAATCACTATGTATTTGGTGTTCAGAATATCGAAGAAAACGTAAAAATTGAAAAAGAATATTCTGAAAGGATTCGTCTTGCAACAGAAATGGCAAATACCGATGCTCTTACCGGTATAAAAAACAGACTTGCCTACGAAGGAGCCGAGGAGCATCTTAATGAGGAAATTCAGGCTGGAACAATCAGTCCTTTCTCTGTTGCTGTATTTGATGTAAACAATCTTAAGAAAACTAACGACAAGTATGGCCACGAAACAGGAGATATACTTATTTGTGATGCTGCAAGATTAATCTGTACAACCTTTACACATAGTCCTGTTTATAGAATTGGTGGAGACGAGTTTGCCGTTATACTTCTTGGTGCCGACTACTTTGACCGCGAAAAGATTTTTTCAAAATTCAAAAAAGCTGTTTCGCGCAATCGTAAAGAAGGCAATGTAGTTGTTGCAGGCGGCTATGCTGATTTCCAGTTTGCAAGTGACAAATGTGTTGCCGATGCCTTTGAACGCGCCGACGAAAAAATGTACGATAATAAAAAGAAGCTTAAGAAAAAATAAGGGCTGCGGCTCTCTGTAAAACATATGGAACTCCTTACAAAAAATCAGATTGTGCAGGTTATGGAACGTCTCAAGCAGCAAAATCCAAATCCTAAATCGGAGCTGGATTATGTGAACCCGTATACACTTCTTGTTGCGGTTGTCCTTTCTGCGCAGGCTACAGATAAAAGTGTGAATCTTGCAACAAAGGAGCTTTTTAAAATTGCCGACACTCCGCAAAAAATGCTGGAGCTTGGACTGGACGGGCTCATTCCATATATAAAATCTATAGGCCTTTATAAAAACAAAGGCGCAAACATCATAAAACTTTCACAGCAGCTCATTGAAGATTTTAACAGCACAGTACCCGATACACGTGAAGAGCTTATGACTTTGCGTGGAATTGGACGTAAAACTGCAAATGTTGTTTTGAATGTAATTTTTCATAAGCCCACAATGCCGGTAGATACTCACCTTCTTAGAATCTGCCCGAAGATTGGTCTTGCAGAAGGAACAACACCGGAACAGGTTGAAGCCTCACTGCTGCAAAGAATCCCGCCTGAATACCTTGAACATGCACACCACTGGCTGTTACTTCACGGAAGATATGTGTGTACTGCTAGAAATCCAAAGTGCAAAGAGTGTATAATAAATGATATATGTGTAACGCGGACCCTGAGCTTGTCGAAGGGACATTAAAAAGGAGCAATTATGGACGAAGTATCTGAAGGTCTTAAGAGTGCCGGTTCTTCTTTTATGGAACAGACCTCATCATTTATTACATGGATAAAAAGCTTTCTCACCTGGGAAAATCTTTTTAAGTTAATTGGAACACTTATAATAATTTTTATTTTCTGGATTATTTTTAAAATCCTTGTAAGGGGAATTAAAAAGGTTCCGGAGAAAAAGCTTCCAAAAGCTCGCTCTCTGATTCTTATTAAATTCCTGCGTTATGTTTTTTATGTCATCATTGTGATGTATGTTCTTAGCCTGTTTGGTGTAAAACTTGGTGCTATATGGGGCGCTGCAGGAATTGCCGGAGTTGCAATTGGTTTTGCTGCTCAAACAAGCGTAAGCAATTTGATAAGCGGACTTTTTGTAATTACAGAAGGCGCTATTAAAATTGGAGATACAATTATCGTAGATGGAATTACCGGTGTTGTAGATTCTATCAACCTGATTTCTGTTACAGTTCACACACTTGATAACGAAATGGTTCGTATTCCAAACTCTACCATCATCAATGCAAACTTGATGAACAAGTCTTTCCATTCAAAACGTCGTCTTACTGTTACATGTCCTGTTGCCTACGGGAACGATTTGCAGCTTGCACTTGATACATATCTTAAAGCCGCAAATGATTGTGAAACAGTTTTAAAAGATCCTGCTCCAGCTGTTTGGGTAAACGAGTTTGGAGATTCTGGAATTGATATTACTGTTGCAGTATGGTTTGATCCAAAAGATTTCTTAAAAACAAAAAGCGATCTTCACATTGCCATCATGAAAGAAAAGGCACTTGCTGGACTTGAAACTCCTTTCAACCGACTTGATGTTTCAATGGTAGACAATGCCTAATTATTTTTCACAGTTTGACTGGAATACAATGATGTCGTTAAATCCGTGGCCTGAAAATGTGGCTGCGGCATACGACATCAAAAAGTATCACAAAATCCTTTCACCAGATTATCCTGATTTTTTAGACAGATATATTGCTCTTCCAATTCTCAAAAGGCTTTCTGGTGTTGGATTATTGTGCGGTACAGACTGGACTCATCTTTATAAAAATCGGTTTTATTATTCTCGCCTCGACCATTCCGTTGGTGTTGCGCTCATTATCTGGCATTTTACTCATGATAAAAAACAGACTCTTGCGGGCCTTTTTCATGATGCCTCAACTCCTGTTTTTTCACACGTTTCTGATTTTAGAAAAGGAGACGCACTTACACAAACAGCAACCGAAGCTCCTAATGAAAGCATTCTTAAAAATGATGCGGCTTTGCGTGAACTTTTGCAGGAGGATGGTCTTACAGTTCAGGAGATTTCTGACTACCACATTTATCCTGTTGCAGACAACGAAATTCCGCAGCTTAGTGCCGACCGTCTTGAATATATGTTTCCTTCTGGCATGGCGTTGGACGGAACCTGGGATTTGCCTTCGATTGAAAAGGCCTACAACGATATTACAGTTCTTAAAAACGAAGACGGCATAGATGAGATTGGATTCAAAACCTTAGAAATTGCCGAAGATTATTGCCGACGTTTTTGCATGATTGGTCACATTCTTCAGCTTAATGAAAATAAGCTTACACTTCACATGCTTGGCCAGATAATGAATATGGCAGTTGAGCTGGGCATTTTATACGAAGAAGATTTTATGACAAAAACCGAAAGTGAAATTATGGAAGTGTTGGATAACATGGCCCTTCGACAGGCTCAGGGACCACATGCCAATCTTGCACGCCTTTACAAAACCTTCCGCACAATGACAAAAATTGAGCATACAGAAATTGCCCTACCAGAAGAAGAATATTTTTCAATTTCGCTGAACGTTAAGCAAAGATATATTGATCCGCTTGTAGACATGAGACAACAAGGTGGAGTGACTCGCCTTTCACAAGTCTCTTCATTTGCAAAAAAAATAATTGATGATTTTAAAACTTACAGTGATACAAAATACGGCTGCGTTAAGCTGATTTCTTTCTGTTAGCCCACCACAAAGCAAGAACAATCACCCAGGTAACAAGCAGCATAGCAGGAACAGCTATAAAAGCATTTGTTAATTTGTCTCCAAGAAATCCATACCAGTCGTAAGTTTTTAGGGGCATTCCGTTTTCAAGGTGAACTATAATATTAATTGTGTAAAAGAGTGCATAAACAAGCATTGGAGCTGTACCATAAAGTGACTGTGCAAAAGTAATAACCTTTGCCCCTGGCTCAAAAAAGATATATGCAACAATACATAAAAGAGGAATCAACAGGTGAAAAAACAGGTTATTATCAATAAAAAGAATATACCAGTCTTTACCAAACTGCGGAATCAAAAAGAAGATTGTAACAAGCATTGTAAGAGCTACACCCGAAGTAGCGGCAAGTCTCAAACAATGAATGAATAAAGAAGCGCGTTGTGAAAGATCCTTTCCCTGGCCTCAATTATAAGATAAATAAGAGCGGTAACTCCCGCAAGGATATTTGAATCTACAGTAAAATATTTAAGAGCCGACAGATACGAAGCAGTAAAAGCCCTGACCTCTTCTGAACGGCTCATAAAATTGACTCCCAAAACCATACATGTTGTTGCAAAAGTAACTAATGCGAAAATAACTGCATTTATGATAATGGAAGCCTTTTTCATATTTTGAATTAGCCTAATGTAATTTCTACATTAACTTCTTTCTTTCCTTCAACGTATGGAACTACGCAGCCTTCTACAGCAGCGCCATCTACAACCATACTCTTTACACCCTTACAAACGTGGCTTGGGTTTTTAATTGTAATGTTGTATTTAGCTCCGCGGAAAAGACGAGTTGCAGTAAAGCCATCCCAGTTAGCAGGGATAGAAGGATCTACCTTAAGTCCGTCAAAGTCTGGCTGAATACCAAGGATGTACTGGCTGATTGCAACCATGTTCCATGCGGCAGTTCCTGTAAGCCAAGAGTTCTTTCCCTGACCAAAGTTTTTGCCTGTCTGACCAATGTCACTACCTGCGTCTTTACCACCAATCATCTGGCCGTATACATAAGGCTCTGTCTTGTGAAGATCAGAAGTTTCTTCTGTATAAGCTGGGGCAATTTCTGAGTAGTACTTGAAGGCCTGGTCACCTTCTCCGGCATAAGCAGCTGCACAAATAATCCATGCGTTGTTATGTGTGAAGATACCAGCGTTCTCTTTGTATCCGCCCGGATATGTAGAGATTTCACCGTATTCAATATAGTATTTGCTGAATGCAGGATTGTTGAGTACAAGACCATGCTTTGTATTCAAGCGTTCATCAATAGCGGCAAGTGTTTTCTTTGCTGCATCCTTGTCGATATCAGACATGATTGCAAAGCCCTGTGGTTCAATAAAGATCTGTCCTTCTTCACATTCTTTAGAACCCATCTTTTTGCCGTAAGCGTCATATGCACGCATGAACCAGTTTCCGTCCCAAGCAGATTCCATCATAACTTTCTTCATCTTGTCGATTTCTGCCTGAGCCTTAGCTGCTTCGTCTTTCTTACCCAAGTGGTTCAAGATTCCTACAAAGTTTGGTCCAACGTAAGTGAACAAAGCGGCAACGAATACAGATTCTGCAACTTTAGAGTAGCCGCCTTCTGCCTTGAATTTTGGATTTGTATATGTCTGGAAGCTTTCACCTGGTGTATCAGAGAAGCATGAAAGGTTGATACAGTCGTTCCAGTCTGCGCGCATTGCAAGTGGAAGTCCGTGTGGGCCAAGATTATTTACAATGTGATAGAAGCTAACTGTAAGGTGGTCGAGCATTGATTTAGCCTTAGACTCGTCGTTGTCGTAAGGAACCTTTGCATCGAGAATTGACCAGTCGCCTGTTTCCTTGATGTAAGCTGATACAGAAAGAATCATCCACAGTGGGTCATCAGAGAAGTCTCCACCAATGTCTGCATTACCCTTCTTTGTAAGTGGCTGATACTGATGGTAACATCCACCGTCTTCAAGCTGAGTAGAAGCAATATCAATAAGGCGTTCGCGGGCACGGTCTGGAATCTGATGTACGAAACCAAGGATATCCTGGTTAGAATCACGGAATCCCATACCACGACCAATTCCTGACTCGAAGTAGCTTGCCGAGCGAGAAAGGTTGAAAGTAACCATACACTGATACTGGTTCCAGATATTTACCATGCGGTTTACTTTGTCTTCCGGTGTGTTTACATTGAGGATGCCGAGGAGCTTGTCCCAGTAAGCACGAAGTTCTTTCATACCGGCTGCGAACTTTTCTGGTGTGTTGTATTTTTCAATCATTGCAAGGGCTTTTTCCTTGTTGATTGTCTTGCCGTCTGCTTCGAACTTCTTTTCAACCGGCATCTCTACATAACCAAGAACGAATACTAAAGTCTTTGATTCGCCGGCAGCAAGAGTGATTTCCTTGTAATGTGATGCAATTGGAGACCATCCGTCTGCAAGAGAGTTTCCGCAGCTTCCATCCAAAACCTTCTGAGGATTGTGGAAACCATTGTAAAGTCCAATAAATGTATCGCGGTCTGTATCGTAGCCGTCAATCTTGTCGTTTACAGAATAGAAAGCAAAGTGATTTCTGCGGTCACGGTATTCTGTTTTATGATAGATTGTTGAATCTTTGATTTCTACGCGGCCTGTAGAGAAGTTTCTCTGGAAGTTTGTGCAGTCGTCCTGTGCATCCCAAAGACACCATTCTGCAAATGACCAGAATTTGAAAGTCTTTGTTGAGCTGCCTTCGTTTGTAAGAACAACCTGCTGAACTTCGCCATCATAATCCTGAGGAACAAAGAAAGTAACCTGTGCTTTAAGGTCATTCTTTTTACCGGTGATGATTGTATAGCCCATACCGTGGCGGCATTCGTAGCTATCGAGTTCTGTTTTTACAGGAGACCAGCCCGGATTCCAGATTGTACCATTATCGTTGATGTAAAAATAACGTCCGCCCATATCGATAGGTACATTGTTATAGCGGTAACGTGTAATACGGCGAAGGCGTGCATCTTTATAAAAGCTGTATCCTCCGGCTGTGTTTGAAATTAAAGAAAAGAAACCTTGTGTTCCAAGATAGTTGATCCATGGATAAGGTGTGCGAGGAGTTTCAATAACATACTCGCGATTGGCGTCATCAAAGTGTCCGAACTTCATGAACGGTTCTCCTATTATAATTGATATTGGTTTATCAATTATAATGGAGAAGAAATAGTTTTTCAATAAAAATAGGTGAAATCCCCTAGACTATGCAAATTGAGCTTGTCGCAGCTTGTAGTAGGCACCCTTTTTAGCCATAAGCTCTGCCGGCGAACCCGACTCTACAATGCCACCCTTGTCTATTACAAAGATACGGTCGGCATTCTGGATGGTCGAAAGCCTGTGCGCAATTACAAAGCTTGTGCGACCCTTGAGCATGCTGGCAATTCCTGCCTGAACTAAGAGCTCGGTTTTTGTGTCGATACTCGAAGTTGCCTCGTCAAGGATCAGGATTCGTGGTGCAGACAACATAGTACGTGCAAACGCTACAAGCTGGCGCTGGCCGTTTGAAAGTTCGCCGCCGCGCGCGGTCAAAGGTGTGTCGTAACCTTTTTCCAGATTCTTTATAAAGTCATCGGCATGAACTGCGCGCGCTGCTGCAAGCATTTCTTCCTCAGTTGCATCAAGCTTACCGTACATAATGTTTTCGCGGATTGTACCGCTGAAGATGTAGTTATCCTGAGTCATTATACCCATTTGGGTTCGAAGGCTTTCAAGCGTAACATCGCGGATATCTTTACCGTCAATCAAAAGGGAACCGTCCTTTACATCATAAAAGCGGCTTACCAGATTTACGATAGTTGATTTTCCGGCACCAGTTGGACCAACAAGAGCAATTGTCTCGCCCGCCTTTACGTCAAAGTTTACGTGTTTAAGAACATCAACCTCGTCTTCGTAGCCAAAGGTAACGTCCTTAAACTGTACGTCGCCGTTTATAGGTGGCATTTCTGGGGCATTCTCTTTGTCTACAATCTTTGCTTCGGTATCAATAATTTCAAAAATGCGTTCAGCACCTGTTGCGGCATTTACAAACTGATTGTAAAAATTACTCAGGTTCATAATCGGTTGCCAGAACATTCCAACGTAAGAACCAAAGGCAACATAAGTACCAATTGAAACATTATCAATTCCAAGCAGCTTAATACCAACAAGGTAAAGGCTCATTGTACCCACGCTCCAGCAGATATCAATCCACGAAAAATATCCGTCACACCAGGTAACCGCCTTCATAAATTCCTTGCGGTCTTCCCAAATGAGTTCACGGAAAGTTTTGTCAGTTTCCTGTTCTGCACGGAAGCTCTGGATAATTTTGATTCCGGACAGGTCCTCGTTTATAAACGCATTCAGGTTGCTGGACTTTTGTCGCTTTGCTTTCCAGTGCTTTTCTGACATGATGGAAATAACAAAAACTCCAACAATCAAAAACGGCAAAGTACAAAGAGCTGCCAGTGCAAGCTTCCAGTTTTTGATGAACATAATCACCATTACAGAAACTACAGTAACCATATTCGGAATAAGTGTAGTTACCGCGTTTTCGATAATATCCTTGAGCGAGTTTGTATCACCAATAATTCGTGCAAGAATCTTTCCCGAAGGACGGCTGTCAAAAAACGCAAGATCAAGCTTCTGAATATGTTCGTAAAGCTGCTGCCTTAAATCCTGAATAACCTTATTACTCAATTTTGCCATGATGAGCATACGCATCTTAATTGCAAGCACAGCAAGAACATTTATTACCACACTCACTGCAATAATGCGGAGCAGCCCCGGAACGTTTTTGAGCATAATGTATTTATCAATTGCAATTTCGTTGAGCAGCGGATTTACAAGGTCTACCGCCGTTCCAATTGCCATGAGCGCAAATACAAAAGCAATGCGCCCTTTATATTTGAGCAGGTACTTAAACAATCGAGGCATTGTCTCAAATTGCGACTTTTGTACCTGCTGTTCGTCTATCTTATAACTATTCATATAAACTCCAATTAGTACTGACTATCATAAGTTTCCTTATAAAGTCCACCACGCGCGAGCAATTCTTCGTGCGTGCCTTCCTCAGCAACACGCCCCTTCTCCAGCACGATAATCTTATCAGCCTTGCGAACTGCAGAAATACGGTGTGCAATTATAAGCTTTGTCATACCGTGCAGGTCTGCCAAAACCTTCTGAATATCCTGTTCTGTTTCTGTGTCCAGAGCTGAAGTAGAATCGTCCAGAACAAGCACTGGAGTTTTGCGGGCAAGGGCTCGTGCAATTGTAATTCGCTGCTTTTGTCCACCGCTAAGGCCTACACCGCGTTCACCGATTACCGTGTTTTCTTTTTCTTCCATCTTGTCTACAAACTCTGCAGAGTGGGATTTTTCCAAAGCAGCCCTAACTTGTGGCGCAGTCATAGAATCACGTTCGCCAAGACGGATGTTTCCTTCAATTGTGTCGCTGAACAAAAAGATGTCCTGCATTACACAGGCAACCGCACGACGCAAAACGGACAACGGAAGCTCGCGGATATCAACACCATCAATCTTAATGCTGCCACTTGTAACATCGTACATTCGCTTAAGCAGATTGATGATTGTAGTTTTTCCGGAACCGGTTGCACCCATAATTCCAAGAGTCTGGCCGGCACCAATCTTAAAGGAAACATCATCAAGAATTGTACGCTCGCCAATCTTGTAGCTTACGTGGTCAAATTCAATTTCACCGGCAAGGTCATGAGTTGTAAAAAGTGCATCGGCAATACCATCATCGGCCCCCGCAACTAAAGAAGACTCATCAGTAATCTGCGGCAGCTGCTCATAAATATTGTCTATACGTTTGATAGAAGCCTTTGCTCTTGAAATACCGTTTGCAAGCCAGCCAATCATTTCAATAGGCCAAACAAGACCGCCAACATATCCAAGCAGAGCCATAAGTTCACCAATTGTCAGAGGCTCACCACCAGCAAAAGGATTTCCCTTAATTACCATGAGTCCGCCAAACAGACATGTAAGAGAAGCAAGCAGCCTTGTAATAATCTGAATCTTTGGGTTGTACTTTACAAATACACGGCTCAAATCAATGTTCAGGTCATAATACTTCTGATTGTGCTTATGGAACTTACCAATCTCAAAGCCTTCGCGTGCAAATGCTTTTACAGTACGAACACCAGCCAGGTTTTCTGCAGCGGTATTGTTGAGCTCAGAGTTTTCCTGCTCAAGATCGCCAAAGAGTACGTCCAGCTTGTTTTCCATTTTTACTGCAATACAACCGGTAGCAATCATTCCCAAAATCGGGATTATAGAAAGCAGCCAGTTTATGCGGATCATAAAGAACATTGCAATAATTGTTCGCAGGGCAACTTCGGCCGAAAGAATTGCCATAAAACAGGCAACATCCCAGATATGGTCTACGTCGTCTTTTACACGAGACATAAGCTCACCTGAGTTAATTCCGTCAAAGAAGTTTGCAGACAAGCTCTGGATTTTACCAAAAAGATCTATTCGTACTTCAGATGCGATTTTACTTCCGCTGAAGTCACATATCCATTCCCTTGCATAGCAGAAGAAAAAGCGGCCAACACCAATTCCAAGAATACCAAGGAGCAGCATGTTTATAAGCTCCATTTTTTTTGCTATGAGGACATCATCAACTATGTGCTGCACGACAATAGGAAAAACCATGTCGAGCATTACACCAACCAGCATACAAATTGTAGCCAGAAAATATAAGAACGCGTATTTTTTAAAATACGACGCAAGATTAAATTTGTTTTGTTTCATAATAATTTTAAAAGTAGAAATTAAAACTTACTGCAAAGAAGCAGAAGTCCTTCCAAAAGTGCTTCATGCTCATGTGGAGCGATACGGGCGTATAAAGAATCGGGAGTGTCATCAGGCAAAACCGGAACCTTCTTCTGTAAAAGAATCTGGCCACCGTCGCACACCTCGTTTACAAGATGAACGGTACAGCCGCTTTCTTTTTCATGGTTTGCAAGCACCGCTTCGTGAACGTGGTGCCCCCACATCCCTACTCCGCCATATTTTGGCAAGAGAGCCGGATGCAAGTTTATAATTTTGTCTGAATATTCACTAAGAATCTTACCTGCCAGAACTGTAAGGCAGCCCGCTTCTACAATCACCTGAGCACCAAAACTCTTACAATCAGCAAGCATAGCATCGCTAACTGCAGTACGCTTTGTGTCTCTGTCTGCGGCCTGTGCAGCCTCTTTACCCATTACGGCATAAGGACTTCGCACTGTTGTAGGAATGCCTGCTTTTGCAGCACGCTCGAGCGCAAAGGCATCCTTGTGGTCGCTGATTACGCACACAATTTTATAAGGGCACGAGTCTCCCTTTTGCTGCTCGTAATCAATCAGAGCCTGTAGATTTGTTCCGCCACCGCTAACAAGAACGGCAGTATTAATTCTCATATTTTTTTCCCCTGTGACGGGTCACATCAATCTTCAAATAATACACAATCCTTTTGACCGTGTACCTCTCCCTGAGCATATTCAACACGTCCAATAACGTATGCTTTCATGTCAGGACAATAATCCTTGTGGTATTTAGCAGCATTTGCATTAAACATTTCTACAATTGCATCGGCCTGCTTTGCATTTACCGCAAGAACAAATCCAATTCCCATGTTGAATGTATTGTAGATAGTAGCAAGATCTGCACCACGCTTAATAAGCTCGCCAAATACTGGAGGAATGCTCCAGCTGTCTTTTTTGATAACAGAAATCAGCTGCTTCTTGCCGTCCTTAGCCTTTGGATACATACGTGGAATATTTTCATAGAATCCGCCGCCGGTAACGTGAACCATACCATGAACAGCCTTACGATATTTTCCAAGCACTTCCATTACAGGCTTTACATAAATACGTGTAGGTGTAAGAAGCATATCTCCAATTGTCTTTCCGGTTTCTTTTCCATCAAGAATAAACGGATCATCAAAATTGGTAACAAGCTTACGAACAAGACTAAAGCCGTTTGAATGAACGCCTGTTGAACTAAGTCCAATAAGTACATCACCTGCCTTAATGTCTTCTCCGGTAATCATATCTTTCTTTTCACCAACACCAACTCCAAAGCCGGCAAGGTCATATTTTCCATCATCATAAAAATCAGGCATTTCTGCAGTTTCGCCGCCAAGCAGGGCACAGCCAGTATCAACACAACCGTCTGCAACTCCCTTTACTAAATCAGCAGCAACATCTGCATCAAGCTTTCCACATGCAACATAATCAAGGAAGAACAAAGTCTGAACGCCCGAACAAAGAATATCGTTTACGCTCATTGCAACACAGTCAATTCCAACTGTATCGTACTTCTTCATCTTGAATGCAATATCAAGCTTTGTACCAACACCATCAGTGCCGCTTACAATTACAGGATTTTTATAACCCTTTGGCACCTCAAACATTCCGTTAAAGCTTCCAAGTCCTGTTAAAAGTCCTGGAATTGCAGTTCTCTTTGCATGTTCTTTATATTTATTTACCGCGCGGTAACCTTCTTCTACGTCTACACCACTTTCTTTGTAACTTGCCATTTTTAAAGCTCCTCCCTAAAATTTAATATCAATACCAGAAGCTGCTGCATCATCAGCCAACTTCTTCCTAAAATCCTTCAGTTTCTGTGCGAGAGTTGGATCCTGAAGGGCTAAAATTTGAAGCGCAAGATAAGCCGCATTCTTTGCGCTATTAATACCAACAGTTGCTACCGGAATCTGCGGAGGCATCTGGACAATTGAAAGAAGCGCGTCCATTCCGCCAAGACCATTTGACTTATCGGATACACACTCAAGTGGAACTCCAATAACAGGCAAAGTTGTAATTCCTGCAATAACACCAGGCAACGCAGCCGCAAGACCAGCTCCAGCAATAATAACCTGAGCGCCGTCTTTTTCTACCTGCTCAACAGTCTGCTTAAGTAAAGCACCTGCTCTGTGTGCAGAAATAATGTAAGCCTTATAATCCACACCAAATTCGGTAAGGATATCGGCAGCCTTTTTCATTGTGTCTTTGTCAGATTTTGAACCAAAAAAAATTGCTACTTTCATACGGGTAGTATAGTGAAAAACAAAAGTTAAAACAATGTTTATTTGAAGATATGATATTCTTTTTTGTCGTCGGCCTTAGACAAATACATAGCAACGTCTGCTTTTTTGAAGATTTCTGAATAATTTGTTTCACGGCCCTGATAAATTACTACACCCATACTTACACAAACCTTTTCGTCGGGATTAGGCATAATAACATTTTCGGCAACGCCGGAAACTATTTTTTTTGCTATTGAGTCTACCGCATCAAGGTTATCAATATCTTTTACAAAAATTATAAATTCATCACCACCAAAACGACCTACGATTTCGTTGTTGTTGAATTCCTGCTTCAGGAAGTGCCCAACCTGCGCAAGAACACGGTCACCTGCATCGTGACCATAGGTATCGTTTATTGCCTTAAAATGATCAATATCAAGCATAAACATAATTCCTTTGTCTGTCATTGAATCAGCAAGGAATTCATTTATTTCTCGCGTAAGGGCACCTTTGTTTCTTAAACCGGTCAATTCATCAAGATCCTTTTGAATTTTAATTTCGCGGTTCAAAACAAATTCCCTGATTCTTATTGAGTTTGCAATTACATTAAGAAAAATACCCATTATCGTATAAATGATAACGTTGACAAAATCAGTCATCCATACATCGTATGGTTTTACGCCATGCATCCACACAAGATATACAGCCGAAGCAGCACTCAATTCAATTGCCATAAAAAACGGTTTATCAACCATGAACATAGGAAGAACAAGCAGGAAAGTTATAAAGGTTGTTGCATGTCCCCAAGGCTTATTATACGAAATAAAACATCCAAAAAGGAAAAGCAAAGACATTGATAAATAAATGATAAGCTGCGGGATGATAGAATCTTTCTTTAAAACAAAAAATGATGAAATTGTTAAGGTTGAATAAATAAATGCAATTAAATAAAAAAGTCTGTTTATTTCAAGCAATTGACTGAATAAGGAGCTTGCAAACAGCCCTCCAAAAATTACAGCCATAAAAATATGAAGGACACGCCAGATTACAAAGTTCGAAATATAAGCATCTTTTTTCAATGCATTATAATCATCTTTTTCCAATCCGCAATAAAAAAAGTAATTTCGAAGAATTCTAAAAACCTTCATACTCTAGCTCCTGTAATATATTCTAGTATACCATAAAAAAGAAAACCCCGACAATCAGAATTATCTAATCATCGGGGTTTTAGAATTATTTTAGTTCAGACTAGTCGCTGTCTTCGTGTTCAAAAGAAGTGTCCTCAGTTACATTCTGAGCTTCAGCTTCTTCTTCGAGACGGCGGCGTTCAAGAATTTCATTCATCTGAACATCAAGGTCTGTTGCAGATTCATCAAAGAGCTTGATATCCTTGTAGTTCTTGATACCTGTTCCGGCTGGAATCATGTGACCAATAGCTACGTTCTCTTTAATACCATGCAATCCGTCTTTTGCACCGGAAATTGCGGCATTTGTAAGAACGCGTGTTGTTTCCTGGAATGATGCAGCAGAAATGAATGAGTCTACATTCAAAGAAGCCTTTGTAATACCCTGGAACATTGGGCGACCAATTGCTGGCTGTCCACCTTCGGCAATTACACGACTGTTTTCTTCGTGGAACTTATATTTATCAACCTGCTGACCAAAGATAAATCTTGTATCACCTACAGAAACAATTTCTACCTTGCGGAGCATCTGACGAACGATAATACCAATGTGCTTATCGTTGATGTCTACACCCTGTGCACGGTAAACGGCCTGAATCTCGTCCATAAGGTAATTCTGAAGTGCATTTTCACCAAGGATAGCAAGAACTTCCTGTGGGTTTGGAGAACCAGCACAAAGCTGTTCACCTGCTTCTACCTTATCGCCATCACGTACAATCATACGCTTGGTCATTGGAACAAAGTGTTCAAACTTCTTGTTGTATTCATCTTCGATAGTAATTACGCGCTTACCTTTTGTAATACCTGCGAACTTAACAGTACCAGAGATCTGTGCAAGTACACAAGGATTCTTTGGTTTACGTGCTTCGAACAATTCAGATACACGTGGAAGACCACCAGTAATATCGTTAGACTTAACAGCTTCCTTAGGGATCTTAGCAAGCATAACACCTGCTGCAATCTTCTGTTTGTCATTTACCATCAAAGAAGCACCGGCTGGAAGGTAGTATGTACCTTTTTCGTTTCCGGCTTCATCAGTAATAAGAATACGTGGCTGCTTAACATCAAGGTGAAGATCTGTGATAACGCGCTCTGTAGCACCTGTATCCATATCTACACGTTCATCAAGAGTAGAACCTACGATGATATCTTCAAAGTGGATATAACCGTCTGTTTCGGCAATAATTGGGTCAATGAACTGTTCAAATTCACCAATTGGTTCGCCCTTCTTAATGATGTCTCCGGCCTTTGCATTAATCTTAGAACCGTTAGCAATTTCAATTTTCTGCTCTTTACTTGTAAGGTACATTTTCTTACCAATGATAACTACCTTACCTGTAACAGCTGCAGTAATTTCCTTATCCTTGTGCTTGAGAATAGGATTTCCGCGCATTACGCTCTTTCCATCTTCTACGAGGAGAACATCGTCTTTAGCGATATCTACTTCATCAAGAATGCGGATTACTGTCATATATCCCTTACGTGTGAACAACCAGGTTTTACCTCTGTTTGTTTCAACGTGAGTACCCTGAACATCCTTCAAGATTGCATTGAACTTAAGTACAATGTGGTTATCTTCTGTAGACATTTCGGCAGTACCACCAGAGTGGAAGGTACGAAGTGTAAGCTGTGTACCTGGCTGACCGATTGACTGAGCAGCAATAATACCAACTGCTTCACCAATTTCTACAATCTTGTTGCGTGCAAGGTTCTTACCGTAACACTTAACACAAATACCGTGCTTAGCTTCACAAGTAAGTACTGTGCGGAGCTTAACCTTTTCTACACCGGCTTCTTCAATCTTCTTAGCCATGTCATCATCAATGTACTGGTTTACATCGCAAATGAGTTCGCCTGTAATTGGATGAACAACACGTTCAATTGTAAAGTGTCCTACGATTCGCTTAGAAAGAGGAACCTTAATGTCATCTCCTTCCTTAATTGCTTCGTAATCAATACCGTTGATTGTAGAACAGTCTTCTTCGTTGATTACTACATCCTGTGCAACATCAACAAGACGACGTGTCATGTAACCGGCATCGGCTGTCTTAAGAGCTGTATCCGAAAGACCCTTACGAGAAGCGTTTGTAGAAATGAAGTATTCGATAACCGAAAGTCCTTCATAGAAGTTAGACTTAATAGGAAGCTCAATAATTTCACCATTAGGCTTAGTCATCAAACCACGCATAGCGGCAAGCTGAGAAATCTGACCACGAGAACCGCGGGCACCAGATGTAGCCATCATGTAAATTGTATTAAAGCCGTCCTTGTCCTTGGCAAGCTTGTCCATCATTATCTTTGTGAGTTCGTCGTTTGTACGAGCCCAGATGTTACATACGCTGTTATAGCGTTCGTCTGCAGTTGTCTTACCATGGCTGTAGTCGTAAACAATCTTTTCTACCTTCTTGTTTGCTTCTTCAACCATCTTTGTTTTTTCTTCTGGAACGAGGATATCGTCCATACAAAGTGTTGCACCGTAGAAGGTAGCATTCTTGTAACCAACATCCTTGATAGCATCGTGCATCTGGATTGTGAGCCAAGAACCCTTTGTATGATATACGTGCTCAATCATCTTCTTGAGAGATTTGTCGTACATCTGACGGTTTACAAAATCAACACCTTCTGGCATTGCTTCATTGAATGCAAGACGACCAGCTGTTGTTTCAATCAAATCACCAGCTTTGAAAGATTTTGTTCCCTTAACAAAGATTTCTGGTTCTTTCTTAACAGCAAGAACATCGTGGTCAAAAGAATCCTTTGGAGCTGGAACTTTAATAAGTGCCTGCCATTCAATATTTCCAAGTTCTGCAGCCATACGAACTTCGTCTGGAGAAGAGAAACGTTTTCCTGTTCCCTTTGCGTTTGGCTTGATTGCAGTCATGTAGTAAATACCAAGTACCATGTCCTGAGATGGAGCAACGATTGTGTTACCGTTAGCTGGGTCAAGAAGGTTTCTTGCAGAAAGCATCAAAGTCCAGCATTCCATCTGAGCGGCCTGAGTAAGAGGTACGTGGATAGCCATCTGGTCACCATCGAAGTCGGCGTTGAAAGCTTTACATGCAAGTGGGTGAAGCTTAAGAGCTTTTCCTTCTACAAGTACAGGTTCAAATGCCTGAATACCAAGACGGTGAAGTGTTGGCGCACGGTTAAGCATAACTGGATGCTCTTTTACAACTTCATCAAGAATTGCAAATACTTCTGGAGATTCAGACTCTACGAGCATCTTTGCTTTTTTAATATTGAATACTACGTCTTTATCAACGAGTTTTTTCATAAGGAATGGCTTGAACAATTCCAAAGCCATTTTTGTAGGAAGACCACACTGCCAGAGCTTAAGTTCTGGTCCTACTACGATTACAGAACGTCCTGAGTAGTCAACACGTTTACCGAGCAAGTTCAAACGGAAACGTCCCTGCTTACCTTTAAGAAGGTCAGAGATTGACTTAAGTGGGCGGTTAGAAGCACCCTTAACAGCACGCTTGCGCTTTGTGTTATCGAACAAGGCATCAACTGCTTCCTGGAGCATACGCTTTTCGTTACGGATAATGATGTCCGGAGCAGAAAGCTGCTGCAATCTCTTTAAGCGGTTGTTACGGTTGATAACACGGCGGTAAAGATCGTTCAAGTCAGATGTAGCAAAACGTCCACCATCAAGCTGAACCATTGGACGAAGCTCAGGAGGAATAACTGGAATTACGTCCAGAATCATCCAAGAAACTTTGTTTCCAGATGCGCGGAAGTTTTCTACAATTTCAATACGGCGGAGAAGTCTCTTGTCAGACTTAGCACCCTTTTCAATCATCTTTGAACGAAGTTCAGAAGCAAGCTCATCAAGATCAAGGCGTTCAAGCATTGTCTTAATAGCTTCGGCACCCATGTCGGCAACAAATGCGTTACCGTAGTGGTCAAATGCTGTCTGATATTCTTCTTCTGTAAGAAGCTGCTTTTCCTTAAGGTCTGTATCACCCGGATCAATAACGATGTACTTTTCGTAGTACAAAACTGAACGAAGTGCTGCAACCTGAAGATCAAGCAAAAGACCCATACGGCTTGGAACTGAACGGTAATACCAAATGTGGCTTACTGGAGCTGCAAGTTCAATGTGTCCTGTTCTTTCACGGCGAACCTTAAAGTGAGTAACTTCTACACCACAGCGGTCACAAATTACACCCTTATAACGGATAGACTTGAACTTACCGCAGTAGCATTCCCACTCTTTAGTTGTACCAAAGATTCTTTCACAGAACAAACCGTCTTTCTCTGGGCGGAGAGTTCTGTAGTTTATAGTTTCAGGCTTTTTAACCTCACCATAAGACCATGAACGAATAGTTTCTGGAGAAGCCAGTTTAATTTTTAAGCTGTCAAAATCCTGTACATCACGCATTTGCATCCTCCTTGTCAAATCCGGAAGCATTCTTTTCAATCAATTCCTGGTCACGTTCTGTAAGGGCAATCTGCTTTCCTTTAGCATCATAGATAGTAAAGTCAAGAGCAAGACCACGAAGTTCCTGTACAAGTACGTTGAATGATTCAGGAATACCAATTGGTGATGAAGGGTCACCCTTTACGATAGATTCGTAAATCTTTGAACGACCGTTCATATCATCAGACTTGATTGTCATCATTTCCTGGAGAGTGTTAGCAGCACCGTATGCTTCGAGTGCCCATACTTCCATTTCACCAAGACGCTGACCACCAAACTGTGCCTTACCACCAAGAGGCTGCTGTGTAACGAGCGAGTAAGGACCTGTATAACGAGCGTGCATGTTATCATCAACAAGGTGATGAAGCTTCATATAGTAAATAACACCAACGAAAATTGGGTTTACGAATGGTTCACCAGTGCGTCCATCATGAACAACCTGCTTACAGCTGCGAGGGAGACCTGCTTCTTCGAGCTTATCAGCAATCATCTTCTGAGAAGGTGACTGGAATACAGGTGATTCAAAGAACTGGTTGAGGTACTTACCTGCAATACCAAGTTCTGATTCAAGAATCTGACCAATGTTCATACGAGAAGGTACACCAAGAGGGTTCAAACAAACATCAAGTGGAGTACCGTCTTCGAGGAACGGCATGTCTTCTACTGGAAGGATGCGTGAAACAACACCCTTGTTTCCGTGACGTCCGGCCATCTTATCACCTTCGCAGAGCTTACGCTTGTTAGCAATAAGAACCTTTACAACCTTATCAACACCAGGGTTCAAATCATCACCGTTAAGGCGGCTGAGCTGCTGGATATCGATTACGATACCTTCAACACCGTGTGGAACATGGAGAGAAGAATCGCGAACTTCCTTGGCCTTTTCACCAAAGATTGAGTTCAAAAGCTTGAATTCTGGAGTTGTTTCTGTTTCTGATTTAGGAGTAACCTTACCAACAAGAATATCACCAGAGCGAACCTTAGAACCAATGCGGATAATACCGTCGTTATCAAGGTTAGCAAGAGCTTTTTCAGCTGTATTTGGAATATCACGTGTGATTTTTTCTGGTCCGAGCTTTGTTTCGCGGATTTCAATTGAGTACTCTTTAATATGAATAGAAGTGTACATATCTTCGCGAACAACACGCTGAGAAATAAGTACAGCATCCTCATAGTTGTAACCATTCCAAGGAACGAATCCTACGAGAATGTTACGTCCAAGAGCAAGTTCTCCGTTGAATGTTGCAGGACCATCTGCAAGAACTGCACCAGCCTTTACCTTTTCACCAACAGCTACAGTTGGGCGCTGATGGTAACAAGTATCCTGGTTTGTTCTCTGATATTTAAGAAGTGTATATTCATCAACTTCGTCTGACTTATTAACTTTAACCTTTACGCAGTCGCTTGAAACATAAATAACTTCACCGGCGCGTTTAGCTTTAACAAGTACACCAGAATCGTAAGCACACTTCTTTTCCATACCTGTACCAACATGTGGAGGTTCCGGGAACAAAAGTGGAACGGCCTGACGCTGCATGTTACAACCCATGAGAGCACGGTTAGCATCGTCGTGTTCAAGGAACGGAATCAAAGAAGCAGATACAGAAATAATCTGGCGTGGACAAACGTCGATATACTGAACATCCTTTGGAGAACGCTGAGTATAATCACCGTGGCGGCGGCAAGGAATTGTTTCTGTTGGGAAAGAACCGTCTTCCTTAATACCTTCTACCAGCTGACCTACGTAGTACTTGTCTTCATCCATAGCAGAAAGCCAGTCAACTTTGTCTGTAACTTTTCCGTCTTCTACCTTGCGGAAAGGAGCCTCAAGGAATCCGTAGTCATTGATGCGGGTGAACATAGCAAGAGAAACGATAAGACCAATGTTCGGACCTTCAGGAGTTTCAATAGGACACATGCGTCCATAGTGTGAGTAGTGTACGTCACGAACTTCAAAGCCGGCACGGTCACGAGAAAGACCACCAGGACCAAGAGCGTTCAAACGACGTTTATGTGTAAGTTCAGCAAGAGGGTTTACCTGATCCATGAACTGTGAAAGCTGTGATGAACCAAAGAACTCTTTGATAGAAGCAACGATAGGTTTGATAGAAATCAAATCCTGTGGCTTCATTGTATCTGTTTCTTTAAGGCTCATGCGTTCCTTAGCAATGCGCTCCATTCTTGCAAATGCAGATTTGAGCTGGATTGTCATAAGTTCGCCTACAGAGCGGATACGACGGTTACCCAAGTGGTCAATATCATCAACCTGTTCATCGCCAATGTATACCTTGATGAGGTACTTCATTGTATTGATGATATCGTCCTTGATGAGTGTAAAGTCTTTTACATCATCTGAATAATCAAATTTTTTGTTGAGCTTGTAACGACCAACACGACCAAGATCATAACGGCGTTCAGAGAAGAACAAAGAGTTCAAATCCTTTTCTGCCTGTTCTACAGTCATTGGTTCGCCTGGCTGCAAGATAGCGTAAACGGCTGCAAGACAATCTTCCTTAGTTGGTTCATTGTCCAAAGAGCCTTCTTTTACGTATTTGATTTCCTCACGTTCAAAACAGTTGATAATCATCTGTGAGTTGAGTGATTCGTTCTTTCCGTCGTTACCGTTTGTTGTGTCAAAACGGATTACGCTGATTTTTTCGATCTTGTTTGCAACGAGTTCATCAACATCGTGAGGATGAAGTTTTGTACCTGCGTTAAAGAGACGTTTTTCTTCGCCATTTTCATCTTTGATAAGGATAGCGTCTGCAAGAACCTTGTCTACCAATGATTCTTTTCCGGCAGCGTCTGTCTTTACCTTAATCATTTCTGTGTCATAGAAACAGCGGATGATTTCTTCACGTGTACTATATCCAAGAGCACGCAGGAAGATTGTACCAAGAATCTTCTTTTTGCGGTCAATCTTTGCAAAAATGAGCTCTTTTTTCTGGTCAATTTCAAATTCAAGCCATGAACCGCGGTATGGAATAATGCGGCTTGAGTAAACACCTTTGTCGTGACAGAAAATTACACCAGGAGAACGGTGAATCTGTGATACAACAACGCGTTCTGCACCGTTGATAACAAAGGTTCCACGATCTGTCATAAGCGGGATGTCGCCCATGTAGATGTCTTTCTGAAGAATGGCACCAGTCTGGAGAAAATTCAAGCTTATGCGGGCTTTTAAAGGAACTGCATAGGTGAGTCCCTTCTGCTTACACTGGATTTCTGAGAATTTGATGTTATCCCAGTCCAGCTCATAGAAATCATACTCCAGAGCCATGTCGCCATTTGGACTTTCAATAGGGAAAGTAGACTTGAATACTTCCTGAAGTCCCTGGTTCAACAATTCTTCATGTTTTTTGGTTTTGTCAGCCTGAAGAAAATCTTCGTAAGATGACGTCTGGATGGCGATAAGATTAGGAACTTCCATGAAGTCCTTAATGTTCTTACCGATGTACTGACGGTTGATTGTTCGGGTTTTTGCGAACATCAGTTACCCCTCTTCATATAGGTTCAGCCAGATTTCTGCTACATGCTAGAAACTCTGCACAGCACAGAAGCAGCTGATTGCGCGGGACTTAGTGCGTCCCGAAAAAGTACTAAAAAATGCATAAAGGGATACCCGCAAAAAAACGGGCATCCCTTAATTAAATGACCTCTGCACGGGGCAGAAAAGCCTTATTTCTTGCTAGCTTTACCACCAGCTTCTTCAATCTTCTTGATCATGTCGTCAGCTTCAGTCTTGTTTACGCCTTCCTTAAGAGTCTTAGGTGCGCCTTCAACAAGAGCCTTTGCTTCACCAAGGCCGAGACCTGTGATTTCGCGAACTGCCTTGATAACAGGGATTTTCTTAGCTGCATCGAATGATTCGAGAGTAACTGTGAATTCAGTCTGCTCTTCACCACCTGCTGCTGCACCACCTGCTGCTGCTGGACCTGCTGCTACTGCAACTGCTGCTGTAACACCAAATTTTTCTTCCATTGCTTTTACGAGTTCTGAAACTTCGAGAACTGACATAGAAGCGATTGTGTCAAGAATTTCTTCTTTTGTAACTGCCATATTGTCTTCCTTATAAATTGATATATTCCACTTTCGTGGCGGCATTCTGGTCTCTACTGAGCCAGTTTACCCTTTAACACACGACAGTCAGCAGTTATGAAGCCTGACGTGTGTAAGCCCGCTGGCGGGCGTTGTTCTATAGCAAAGCGTTAAAAAAATTGCGAAAGCAATTTTTAGCTTTACTTACTTAATTATTAGTTAGCACCTTCACTTGCTTTCTTGTCTGCGTAAGCCTGTAATGTAGCTGCGAGCTTCTGAACAGGACCATTCATTGCAGACATGAGCATAGCAATAAGTGTGCTCTTTCCAGGAACCTTTGAGAATGCTTCGATTTTAGCAGCATCAAAGATTTCGTTAGCAATGCTAGCACCCTTTACACTGAGTGCTGGTGTATCTTTTGCAAAGTCAAAAAGAACTTTTGCAACTTCGTTAGAATCCTTCTTTGACATTGCAACAACAGTAGGACCCTTAAGATAGTCGGCAACGTTTTCTACCTTCATATCTTCGAATGCAATGCGTGCAAAGTTGTTCTTTACAACCTTAAGAACTGCATCCTTTTCACGAAGCTTATCTCTAAGAGCAGTAATCTGCTCTACTGTAAGACCGCGATAATCAGCGAAAATGAAGTCGCTGTAATCAGCAAAGGTCTTTTTTGCTTCTTCAATAGCCTGTGCCTTAGCTGGCTGAATTTTCTTTGCTCTTACTGCCATTATTCGCCTTCCTTATAATCAACCCATACGCCTGGGCCCATAGATGAACTGATGGAAACAGAGCGGATAAATCCAGCTGCTGAACCAGCAGGTTTTTTCTTGCTTACTTCTGCAAGGAGTGTATTGATGTTTGCAACAACTTTGTCTGCATCCATTGAACACTTACCTACAGCAATGTGAACAATACCAGTTTTGTCTGCACGGTATTCTGTACGACCCTTCTTGAGTTCTGCAACAGCCTGACCTACGTTAGGAGTTACAGTACCAGTCTTAGGGTTAGGCATCAAACCTTTGCGTCCGAGTACCATACCAAGACGACCTACATCCTTCATCATATCTGGAGTAGCAACACAAACGTCAAAGTCGAGCCATCCGCCCTTTACTTTTTCGATGTATTCGTCTGAACCGGCAAAAGCGGCACCTGCATCTAATGCTTCCTTAACCTTGTCTTCCTTACAGAAAACAAGAACTTTCTTTTCGCCACGGAACTGATTAGGGAATACCAATGTATCACGAACAGTAGCATTTTTTTCAAGACGAACAGAAATGTGTGCTTCTACAGTTTCGTCGAAGTTAGCAAATTTCATGTCCTGAACCATTTTACAAGCTGAAGCTACATCATATTTCTTTGAAAGATCATACTTTGCAGCAGCTGCGTTATATTTCTTT
>JBGVAV010000023.1:0-94462 GCA_045224915.1 Treponema sp. | reverse complement strand
TGTCTTCTTCAAAGGCTTCGTCTACATCAAAAAGTTCGTCATCACTAACATCGTAGTTTTCGTCTTTTTCGAATTCTGTAAAGTCAGTGATTTCTTCATTTGTATCTGTTGTAGCACCGTCGTCATCGTCTGAATCAAAATCAGAATCTGCATCGCGGCGGATATCTTCTTCCATGTCAGAGAAAACATTTTCGGCTACGTTTGAGAAGTTTATGCTTTTTTCCTGTTTTGCAATCTGATTGAATACTGTGTTGTCAACTTCCATTTCTTCTGGAACTGGTTCAATATCATCAGATAAATCTTCGTTTACAGGAAGATTGTTTGGATCAACGTCAAAGAAATCTGGATCCAAAGCTTTTTCTTTTTCTTCCTGCTGTTTTGCAGCTTCTCCTGTAAGATGAATCTTGCGAGGATATTTTGAGTTTATGCTCTGTGCTGCAGCGTATGGATCATTATCATCTTTTTTCTGCTGTGCAGGGGCCTGTTCATTTTCATCATGAAGTGAAATTGCATAAGGCAAAGATTTATTTGTTACAACAGAATTAATGTAGCGGGCAGAATCGTATGGAGAGGCATTCTGGGACGCAGCTGCCTGTTCTGGAGCCGGCTCCTTAATTTCATCTGCAAATGATTTTTCTTCAAGCTCTTCCGGAGAGAATGAAAGGGAAGGATCATTTTCATCAAAATCTTCTACGTAATCTGGAGGAAGCTCTGCTGGGGCAGGAGGAACGTTATTCCATTCAAGTTCATCAACAGTATCCTGTGCAGGAGTGTCTTCTGAAAGCAAAGCGGCATATTCTTCCTGAGAAATAATTGAAGCAGGATTTTTTGGCTGAGCATCGTCGTCTGTTTCTGCTGGGGCAGGAGCTGGAGTTGTTGGAGCTTCGGCGGTTGGGGCAGGGGCCTGTGCGTCTACCGGGGCCTGTGCCTGTGCAGGTGCCTCTGCAGGTTTCTTATCAATATTATCATAATCATCTATGCTTGGAATATTTGATTCGTAAAGCTCTTCTGCTTCTTCCATGAGTGCTTCAAAAGATTCATCCTTCTTTTTCTGCTTGAGCTTATCAAGGGCTTTATCAAAAATTGTCTTCTTAGCACCAATTTTCTTGTATTTAAACTGAGTATCCTCTTCAATTTCATCTTCAGAAGCGGCATCTTCTTCAATTTCATCGTCCTCATCAGCCTCAGTTTCATCAACAAAAACAATAGAATCATCATCAGAATCGTCAAAATCATCTTCGGCAGGCTTAGGAGGCTCTTTTCCTTTGTAAAAAATCTTACGGTTAACAGATTCTGCAATTACACCAGCGCCAAGAATCTCAATAATAATGAGCATAAGGCCTGTAACGCCTGCAATTCCAGCTTTTATAGCACCAGAAGTTCCTGCTGCCCCTGCCTGACCAGTAAGCGCACCACGACAGATTTTTTCTGTAACAACGCACGTAAAAAATGGCAGAATTGCTGTAATAAGACGCATTGTTTTTTGTGCAGTCCAGATTGTAGCAAAGCAGGAAAGTCCCGAAATCAAAAGGAAAGTCGGAATTAATATGCTCGAAAATCCATAAACGGTAATGAGCATATTTCCTATATAATAGAAAATATTATTATGCCCTGGGCCTCCAATACCAAAGTCCAGAAGCTGAAGCAAGAGACAGATAGAAAAAACGGCTGCTAAAGCCAGAAGAATTGTGCCTGTAATAATACTAGATTTATTAGATGATTTCATATTTTAATTATCGTCTTTTAGAAAAATGAGTTTAGTGTTATAATTTTATTTATGAAAACTACTTCTGTTAAGACTGTTGGTATTTTAACGTCTGGTGGCGATGCCCCTGGATTGAATGCGGCTATCAGAGCGCTTTGTGCGGCTGGTAAAAATAAGTATGGAATGAAGTTTATTGGAATCAGAAACGGTTACCGCGGTCTGATTGATAATGATACCTTCAAAATGGACAAGCTTGACCTTGATTCGCTTGTAAAAGCTGGCGGAACTTGTCTTGGAACTTCACGTGTTAAGCCTTTTAAAAATCCGGTGGCAGATCCAAAAACCGGACTCCTTCCTGTTGATGCAATCAAAGAAACCTTTAAGAAAAATAAGCTGGATGCCCTTGTTTGCCTTGGCGGAAATGGTACAAATACTACTGCTTCCCTGCTTTCAGAGGCTGGCTTTAATGTAATCGGGCTTCCTAAAACTATTGATAATGATATTGTTGGAACAGATGAGTCCTTTGGATTTCAGACAGCTATTCAGGTTGCAACAGAAGGTATAGAAGCAATTAGAACTACTGCCCGCAGTCATCACAGAGTTATGGTTGTAGAAATCATGGGACATAAGGTTGGATGGCTTGGACTTTATGCAGGCCTTGCCGCAAATGCAGATGCAATTTTGCTGCCAGAAATCCCTTATGATATTAAAAAGCTTGGAAAATTCATTAAGTCAAAGGTTGAAGGCGGCCAGGATTATGCAGTTATTGCCTGTTCCGAAGGTGCAATTAATCTTGAAGAATCAAAGCTTGGTAAAAAGGATTTTAAGAAGGCTCGCGAAAGCATGACTCAGTCTGTAGGCTTTAGAGTTGCAAAAGAGCTTGAAGAAGAAACTGGAATTGAAACACGTACTTCTGTTCTTGGATATTTGCAGAGAGGTGGAGAGCCTAAGCCTTATGATATTATTCTTGCAACTACAATTGGTGCTTCGGCCGCTGATTTTTTGGCACGCAAAGATTTTGGAAAGCTTGTTGCTATGAATGGCGGCAGAATAGAAGCTGTTCCTCTTGATACAGTTGCAGGTGTTGTTAAAGCAATTCCGGAGGATGATCCTGTTTTGCAGACTGCCCGTGATCTTGGAATTAGTTTTGGGGATTAAATGAAAGGTGAACTTAAGTGCCATCGCTGTGCAAGATGTAACGGCTATGGTTGTCCCGATATGCTTCCAGGTCTTGGTGGCGTTATGGGTGGAACAAATTTTCAAGCTAACTGCGCAGATTGGAAAGCACTTGCAGGTACTGTAAATGCCGAAGATCTTGATGCTGTTGAAGTTGTTCCATCTTTACTTCGCTGTGGGCCTGTTACTGGCGCTGTAGAAAATATCGGTTTTGCCAATGAAGGCAACTTTTATTATCCATATTTAAAAAATGCATATGCTGCAGGGTTTGGCCTTTGTATTGGAGACGGTTGCCCTGATGAAAAACTCAAGTTTGGAATTGAAGCTGTAGAGAGAATTGAACAGGAAAATGGTGCCCCTCTTGATGCTGCATTCTTCCTTAAGCCATATCCTCAGGCACGACTTTTTGAGCGCATAGAATGGATTGGCAAGCACGCCCGCTACATTGGAATTGATATTGATTCTTATAACATCCTTACAATGCGAAACCTCGTAAACCTTGAGAGAAAGACTGCTGCCCAGCTTGAAGAATTCCGCAAGGTTTCTGGTGTGCCTTTTGTAATTAAAGGTGTTTTTACAGATGAAGACATAGAGCTTGTAAAAGAAGTTCACCCGGATGTAGTTTATATTTCAAATCACGGTGGCCGCGTAGAAACCCGCAAAGGAAGCACTGCTGATTTTCTGGCAGCAGAAGGCCCTAAGCTCAAAAAATACTGTAATCAGATTTGGGTAGATGGAGGTATCCGTACCCGTCGTGATATTCAGACAGCGTTGTACTACGGTGCAGATCAGGTTATTATGGCCCGTCCGCTTATCCGCGCAACCTTTGACGAAAATTACGAATCAGTTATTTCTTCATATACCAGTAAGAATACTCTTTCTTAAAGCCAAACTGTTTATAAAGATTCAAAGCCACATTATTAGTCTGTACAACCTGAAGATAAGAATGCTGTGCCCCCATTTCAAAGGCTTTTTTCAAAAGAGAACCGAATAATTTTTTTCCAAAGCCCTGTCCACGAACAGATTCATCAACAATTATATTTTGAATGAGCGCATAGCCTTGCTCAATTGCAGCAGAACCGCAGGCTACAGTTTTTCCTTCGTAAGAAATGGAACAATAAACTGTATCAACCATTACTTTATCAAGCATCTGCCTGAAGGTTTTCTGATCTGCCTTGCTTGTGATTTTTTCAAGTGCAAAATAATCGTCTACCCAGTTGTCGTGTTTTTTTGAAAATTTACACTTGCAGCCCTTAATGTTTGCGGCCGCTTTTTCAAGATCATCCAGAACCATCAGGTAAGTGGCATTACAATTTTTATATCCGCGCTTTTCCAAAAAATCAGAAAGCTCAGTATCATATTCGGTGAGTTTAAAATTTGCAGGGAGTCCCTGTTTTGCATAACACTCTTCACAGTAAGCAACCTTTTCTTCTATTGGCAGCTTAGAAGGATAGATGCAGCTTACCGAATTAGCTCTTCCCGTATACCCGTTAGAAAATCGCAGGAGCCATCCGTCATACTGCACAACATTCAAGGCCACATGCCCGTTCGAAGCGAGTTCTTCAAAAAATCTGACTTTTGTTTTCATAACAAATCCTCCTACTATAGGTAAAATGTAGTGAATATGGGGAGGGAGGTCAATTAAAAGTTATGACAAAATCTGCTTTTTTCTATATAATACCCTCATGACTAATAAACATAATATGCAGGTTCTTCAGGAGCTTGCGGCAAAAAATGGACCATTGTGTGTGGGATTGGATACAGATCCTTCTTACATTCCGGAAAATATAATTAAGCAGTATGGCAGTGCGCCAGAAGCAGTACTTGCTTACAACAAGGCAATCATTGATCGTGTGGCTGCAGATAAATCTGCATGCTGTTTTAAAGTTCAGATTGCTTACTATGAGGCTATGGGGCTCGAAGGACTTAAGGTTTATTCACAGACTCTCAAGCTTGTGCGCAATACCGGGCTTATTGCAATTTCTGATATTAAACGCGGTGATATTGGTGCAACTTCTAAGGCCTATGCCCGTGCTCATTTTACCGGCGATTTTGAAACTGATATAATCACACTTAATCCTTACATGGGTTTTGATACACTTCAGCCTTATACTGAATATGCAGATCCTGAACATGGTGGAAAAGGGGCCTTTGTTCTTTTGTGCACTTCTAATCCTGGCATGACTGATATTGAACATCAGGAGCTTAAGACTGGCGGACTTTTGCTTGAACGTGTAGGCGATGAAATTGCCCGCATTGGTACAGAATTCGGAAAGTTCTACGACGGACAGACTTGTGGAGTTTACGGGGCTGTAGTTGGAGCAACTCAAGTTTCAGATGCCCGATATCTTCGCGATAAATATGCCAACACCTTCTTTTTAATTCCAGGTTATGGTGCTCAGGGTGGAGATGCTGCAATTTGTAAAACTTTACTTGAAAAGGCAGGTGGAACTGTAAACTCTAGCCGCGGTATTTTGTGTGCCTGGAAAAAAGATGCATCACTTGCAGAAAAAACAGCCGCCGGAACTCTCACTATGGATGATATTGCTGGTGCTGCTGCAAAGGCTGCCTGTGACAGTAAGATAGACTTAACGAGGTAGTATATGTCATCAGAATGTGGAAAAACATATCCTTTATATACTCAAGGGCAGGTGGTGCGATGCTCTGCTGTTGAAGGAGCCAGTCCAAAAGGCAGTGTATGGCAGCTTGTTGTAGAGCTTCCATGGGGGGCTGATGCTCATCCAAAATCACTTCCTCTTGCGGGACAGTTTTATATGCTTCAAGCTGCAAGAACAAATACGCTTCTTGGACGTCCTATAAGTGTTTTTCATGTAAATAAAGGGGGCCCGCGCCCACAGATAGAATTTCTTATTCTTATAAAAGGGCAGGGTACTGTTGAACTTTGCAGCCTTATGCAGGGTGATAAAGTAAATCTGCTTGGACCGTGTGGAAATTGTTTTCCAATTCCGGGGTCCCTGAGCTCGTCGAAGGGCGGAAAGGCCTGTATCGTTGGCGGAGGCATTGGCGTTGCCCCGGTTGCTGGTTTTGCAGAAACTTTGCCTGATGGCAGTTATGATTTTTATGCTTCGTTTAAAAGCGGTTCATACGGACTTGAAAATATCAAACCTGCTGCACTCACTATCACAACTGATGACGGATCTGTAGGTGTTCACGGAATGCTTCCTGCAGCACTTACTGAACAGGCCCTTCGTGATGGAAACTACAATGCAGTATATGCATGTGGTCCAACTCCAATGCTTGCTTATGTAAAAAAGGTGGCCGAAGCCTGTGACCTTCCATGTTATCTTAGTCTTGAATCGCACATGGCTTGTGGGGTAGGCGTTTGTCTTGGCTGTACAATTCAAACGAGCGAAGGAAAGAAACGCTGCTGTACAGAAGGTCCTGTTTTCTACAGCCGTATTCTTGATTTTGAAAATCTTGACGGAACCAAAACCCGCGAAAGTGTTGCAGGTATAAAGGTTCAGCCTCGCCGCGAGCCTCTCAAGGATGAGCCTGATCTTTCTGTAAATATCGCAGGTGTTACCTTCAAAAATCCTGTTATCGCAAGCTCAGGTACCTTTGGCTTTGGGACAGAATATGAATCTGTTTTTGATGTAAGTCGCCTTGGAGGCATTTCTTCTAAAGGTCTTACACTTGAACCTCGCCAGGGAAATGATGGAATTCGTGTTCACGAAACTCCATCTGGTCTTATGAACTCAATCGGGCTCCAGAATCCTGGAATCCCACATTTTATAGAACACGAGCTGCCTGCTATGCTCAAGCTTGGACCTGTTGCAATTGCAAATCTCAGCGGAAGCTCTCTTGAAACATATACAAAAGGCGCAGAGCTTCTGAACAAAACCGATGTTCCGATGATTGAACTTAATATTTCTTGTCCTAACGTTTCTGCCGGTGGTGCTGCTTTTGGAATGAGTTGTGCCGCTGCAGGTGAAGTTGTTCGTGCTGTTCGTGCCGCAACTAAAAAGCCTTTGGCTGTAAAACTAACTCCTCAGTCGCTGGAACTCAACGCAGTTGCCCTTGAATGTATAAAAGCGGGTGCCGATGCAATCAGTCTTTGTAACTCCTTCCAGGGAATTGCAATTGATATTGAACGCGGAGTTCCTGTTTTTGATAAACTCAAAGCCGGACTTGGTGGACCTGCAGTTCGTCCTATAGCAGTTCGCCTCATTTACGAGCTGGTTCAGGCAATTAATACTTTGCCGGCTGAGCAGCGCGTACCAGTTATTGCTATTGGCGGAATTGCTACCTGGCAGGATGCTGTAGAATTCATTATGGCTGGTGCCGATGCAGTTCAGGTTGGAACAGCCACCTTTGCTAATCCTCCAGCTATGGTTGAAATTATAGACGGTCTGGCTGCCTTTATGAAGCGCAAGGGCTACGCAAAACTCGCCGACTTTAAGGGAATTATTCAAAAATGAAAAATGGCAAGGTATTTTTAGAAGGCCTTCGCGACGGTGTCCCAATTGGCCTTGGTTATTTTGCAGTTGCTTTTTCTCTTGGTATAGTTGCCCGTAATGCAGGCCTTACTCCAATTCAGGGCTTTATTGCAAGCTTTTTTAATCTTGCTTCTGCAGGCGAATATGCGCTTTTTACTTCTATGCAGGCCGCAGCTTCATTCTTAGAAATTGCCATAATCACACTTGTTGTAAACGCCCGCTACCTGCTCATGAGTTGTGCCTTAGCCCAGCGCTTTGATCCTGCTACTCCAATGGTTCACCGCTTTTTCGTAGGCTTTGGAATTACAGATGAGATTTTTGGAATAACCATTGCCCGACCTGGAACAATTCAGCCGGTATATAATTACGGGGCAATCATTATAGCCGCATTCCTTTGGAGTCTTGGAACTTCAATGGGAATTATTGCAGGAAACTTTTTGCCTGCCCGTGTTGTAAGTGCTCTTTCTGTTGCATTGTACGGAATGTTCCTTGCAATTATCATTCCGCCTGCACGTAAAAATCTTGTGATTGCAATTGCAGTTGCCGTAAGCTTTCTTGCAAGTTATCTCTGCGGAATTATCCCTCTTGTAAAAGAACTTTCCGCCGGAACAAGAACAATCATTCTTACAGTTGTGATTGCCACAATTGTTGCACTGATTAAGCCGATTGAAGAGGAGGCTGCAGAATGAACCCAACCCTCTATAATTATCTTGCAATTTTCACGGCTTTTGGTGTTTCGTATCTCATTCGTGTTTTGCCGCTCACGCTTATCCGTAAGCCAATAAAAAACAGATTTATCCGCTCGTTTTTGTATTATGTTCCTTATGTAACTCTTGCAGTAATGACTTTTCCTGCTATTATCCAGGCAACTCAGTCACCCATTGCAGGTATTATTGCTCTTGCAGTTGGAATTATACTTTCTTTCTTTGGAGCAGGCCTCTTTTCAGTTGCATGCGTGTGCTGCGCAGTAGTATTTATTGCAGAATTTTTCCTTTAAGATTTTGAAAGTAACGCGCGGACAAAAAAAAGGCCGGGTCTTACCCGGCTCGTAATGTGCTCTCAGTAAACTCAGTACTGGCACTATATTTTATTCCAGCTCTAAGCGGCTGGTGGTCTTTTTTGTACTACATATTCTTTGAGCGTTGACCACGCTCTCTCAAATTTCCGGACTCCTCATATTTGCCTCCTACCAAGTAACCGGTGTACGTCCTCATCTCGTTCCTTGTTACAATTATATATTAGCATAAAAAAAACACCTTGCAACAAAAAAATATCGCTATCTTTTTGGAACAAGGTGTGGTATAATAGGAATTCCCTACTACTTAATAATTTTCAGCACTAATTTCAAAATAACTCTTTGGATGAGCACAAACAGGGCAAACCTCAGGAGCTTTTGTTCCTACGATGATATGTCCACAGTTGCGGCATTCCCAAACTTTAACTTCGCTTCTTTCAAATACAGCAGCAGTTTCTACGTTCTTAAGAAGTGCACGGTAGCGCTCTTCGTGATGCTTTTCAATTGCAGCTACAGCACGGAATTTTGCAGCAAGGGCAGGGAAGCCTTCTGCTTCTGCAGTTTTTGCAAAGCCTTCGTACATATCTGTCCATTCGTGATTTTCACCGTCGGCAGCAGCTTTAAGATTAGCAGCTGTATCTCCAATTCCGTCCAATTCTTTGAACCACATTTTTGCGTGTTCTTTTTCGTTGTTTGCAGTTGCTTCAAAAATAGCTGCAATCTGTTCAAAGCCTTCTTTTTTAGCCTTTGATGCAAAGTATGTGTATTTGTTTCTTGCCTGACTTTCTCCAGCAAAAGCTTCCAATAAGTTTTTTTCTGTCTGTGTTCCTGCGTATTTGTTCATTTTTTCCTCCTGTGAACTTTTTACGTTTGTATTGGTTGGTGTGGCCGGAGCCTGTTCTGGCACCGAGGCCTGTTCATAAATCGGTTCAAAATCCTCTGCCGGATGTCCGCAAAGTGGGCATGTAAAGTCTGACGGAAGCTCGGGACTGTTGTGTACATATCCGCAAATCTTACAACGCCAGCCTACAATTTTTCCGCTTGTTGGGGCAGCTGGTTTTGGTTTAATAAAGCTTTGATAGTATGCATAAGTAATTGGTTCTTCACGGCTCATAATTTTTGCATCTGTAACTTCTGCAGTAAAAAGAGTGTGTGAACCAAGATTCTGTGCAGCAATTACCTTTGCAGAAAAAAGCGCGCAAATCTGGCTGTTTAAGTATGGACAGCCTGCAGAATCTGTTGAATATTCAAAATCTGCAAACTTGTCTACGTTTTTTCCGCTCTGATATCCAAAGTGCTTTATTGTTTCAAAAGTTGTTTTTTTATCAAGAACCGAAAGTGTAAAAACTCCCGAATCCTTAATCATCTGGCAGGTGAGGTTAGAATTGATAACCGAAATTGCAATTCTAACAGGATCTGCCGCAACCTGCATACAAGTGTTTGTAACGCAGGCATTTATTTTCCCGTTGCTTTGTGTTCCTAAGATGAAGACGCCGTATTGTAAATTAAATAAGGCTTTATTATCCATTAGCGTCCCCATGTAAGAATCATATCGTAATTGTCTTCGTTTACTTCAAAATACTGATTGTATTCGCCGCAAGTAGGGCAGTATTCTGGAGCTGCAGGGCCTGTTACAATGTGACCGCATTTGAGACATTCCCAAACTTTTACAGTACTCTTTGCAAGCTGAGCCTTTGAATCTTCGTCCTTAAGAAGTGCACGATAGCGTTCCTCGTGACGTTTTTCAATTTCTGCAACAGCACGGAATTTTGCTGCAAGGTCTGTAAAGCCTTCTTCTTCTGCTTCTTTTGCAAACTGAACATACATGTCTGTCCATTCATAGTTTTCGCCATCAGCAGCAGCGGCAAGATTTTCGTTAGTTTTGTTCAAACCGCCAAGTTCACTGAACCACATCTTTGCATGGTTTTCTTCGTTGTTTGCAGTTTTAGCAAAAACCTCCGAGATTTTATCAAGGCCTTCATCCTTTGCGATTTTAGAAAAGTATGTGTATTTGTTACGTGCCTGACTTTCGCCTGCAAATGCCGCAAGCAGATTTTTTTCTGTTTTTGTTCCTGTGTATTTACTCATTTTATTCCTCTTTTATTTTGATGCCCACAAACTGTGAAGATTGCAATATGCATATGCTGCTACAACTTCGTCGCCGTCTACAATTGCAAAAGTTGCTTTTGGTGCATCACCTGGTTTAAGAGCTTTTCGCTGATTTCCCTGCTTTGTGCTCAAGGCAATCCATTCAATGTAATGCTCAGGTAACATCGGATGGTCTACAGAGCCAACTTTTACTTCTACAGTATTTCCATTTACAGTAATAACAGGAACGTGCTTTTCAACAGCCGCATCAGTTGTTCCTGGAATAATCTGTTCCATTTCTTCGCCACAACAAATTGTTGGGACGCCAGTGTCTTTTACAATGGCAATAATTTTGCCGCAAACCTTACAGCGATAAAATTTCAATTCCATACGTTTTTCTCCTATAATAGTCCATACATTATACACTATAAAGCGCGGATTGTGGAAACTATTTTTGTATAAAAATCCCGCTGTTACAGAAACTCCACTTTGTTGTAGTACCGTCAATAAAATTCTGTCGAGGTTCTTCTTTTCCGCGTCCAGGATCAAGAGTGTAAAGAGTGTTTCCCTTCCAGTAAGTGAGCACATAGTGAAGCGGATTCAGCATTGGCGAAGAAAGATTTACATTTGAACGTGGAACAACGATTTCTATAACATATTCATTTTTACCCAAGGCCGAAGGGATGTCCATGATGTCTGTGAATTTAGAAGAATTAGCTCCAAGACCTGCTACCAGCAATTCCATCAATTGTTCGCCATCAGTCTGTGGGTTTGAAACATTCATACAAAAGCGCACAGAAGAAGCATAATTTGCTGCTTCCCGTGCAATTTTAAGCGGGTCACTATATTCTCCAAATCCCGCAGCCGGATCAAATTTTATTTTGGAATATATTTCTTTTGCAGTTGATTCAACTTTTGCCCCAGGAATCTGCCCGGTTTCTGCAAGGTAATAAGCCAAAGAAAAAGCTCCGCATGCGTTTCGTGACCATTTGTTATCACTTTGAATTGCATAAGGTTGCCCATCATGCGTCTTACAAGCTGTTGTCAAAAGCGCCCCCATCAAAATCATCAACCCTGCTGCCTTCCCCAATACTTTTTTAGCTGTCATTTTATACCTCTGAGGATATTATATAGGATAGAAATTTTAAATAATAGCAGAAAAATTGGAAAAATAGGCTAAAAAGCATAAATTCGTTGAGTTTGAAAGCGAATTTTATGCTTTTATTAGTGAAAATCAAGCTTTTTGTGTGTTTTGTGTGTTAAAAAATCCAAAAGTAATTGCTTTTTTGGAGTAAAAACGTCTTTTTTCAGCAAAAATTTGAATTATTTAGTCAAAAAAGCATAAATTTACTATTTAAAACGTTGGAATTTATGCTTTTTGTGCAAATTTGCTCTTGCAGTCTGAGAAAACATGTACTATAAAAATACTGTATGCTTTCTTCAGTAGCTCAGAAAATCTATGCAGCAGTCAAACTCATTCCGCATGGCAAGGTTGCAACATATTCTCAAGTCGCAGCACTAGCGGGAAATTGCAATCTCAGACGCTATGTAGGGAATGTGCTTCATCAAAATCCGGAGCCTGGGGTTATACCATGCCACCGTGTTGTAAATGCAAAGGGATTTTGCTCAGGGAGTTTCGCTTTTGGCGGCCCATCTGTGCAACAGGAAAAGCTGGAAGCTGAAGGTGTTGCATTTACAGATGGGCATGTAGATATGAACAAGTTTTGTATAAACGAAGATGAATTTGAAAGGATGAGAATAGAACTTATTACTCTAATACAAATTCCTTAACTTCGCTGAATTCACTTTCGTGTTTTTTTCCGTCTTCTGCTTTTACCCAGAAATAATAGGTTCCGAGGTCAGGTAAAGTTATCTCACTTGAGCCCTTGTAATAACCCGTCTTTTTTGATTGTGAATCATATTCATCATATACATAACCAATGGTTGCTTTAGTTGCAGTTGAAGAATCGTTTGTTGTGTTATAGTAAATCTGATATTTATAAGCCTCTTTTGAATCTCTCCAGGAAATTATTACTTTCTTTGGGGCTTCTTCAGATTTTGTAACTGTTACATCTTGTGGAACATTCAAGCTTTCCAAAGTAAAAACGGTTGCTCCAGAACCGATGCTGAAATCGCTTTCCTTTTTAGAACCGTCAACTGCTTTTACCCAGAAATAATAGGTTCCAGATTCTGATAATGAGACTTCACTTGATCCTTTATAGTAACCTGTCTTTTTATATTGTGAATCATATTCATCATTTACATAACCGGCAAGGGTGACTTTAGTTGCAGTAGTAGGATCATCAGTCGTGTTGTAATAAATATAATATTTGTATGCTTCTACAGTATCACGCCAGGTAACAGTAATCATGTTATAAGCTGTTTGTCTCTGTTCTGCAGTAACATCAATTGGAGCATCAAGCGATTTAGTGGTGAAAGTACAGCTGCAACTTTCACTATAATCACTTTCATTTTTAGAACCGTCAACTGCTTTTACCCAGAAATAATAGGTTCCAGATTCTGAGAATGGGATTTCACTTGACCCCTTGTAGTAACCTGTCTTTTTATATTGTGAATCATATTCAACATTTGCATAACCGGCAAGGGTGACTTTAGTTGCAGTAGTAGGATCATTAGTCGAGGTAACAACAATTGTATTTGGGCTTGTTTGTGATTGTTCCGCGGTAACATCAATTGGAGCACTTAAACCTTTCCATGTAAAAGCACAGCTTACACTCTTGCTGAATTCACTTTCCTGATTATTACCATCAACAGCTTTTATCCAGAAATAGTAAGTTCCAGATTCTGATAATGAGACTTCACTAGATCCCTTGTAGTAACCTGTCTTTTTATATTGTGAATCATATTCAACATTTGCATAACCGGTACATGCCTTAGTTGCAGTAGCAGAATCATTAGTTGTGTTGTAATAAATATAATATTTGTCATAACAAAGGCTGTCTTTCCACGTAACTACAACAGCATTTGTTGTAGTTGTTGATTGTTCAGCCTTCAAATCGACTAATTTGTACGAATTATCTTCTGGTGCTTCCGTATTAGGGCTTGGACAACCCAAAATTGTTGCAATAAAAAGAATTGTAAAAAGATTTAAGAATGCTTTTTTGATTTTGTCAAACATAAAGTTGCTCCTTGTAATGATTGTTTATACATTATACAACATAACGCGAGGATTGTTAAAAAAAATCGGAGCGATGTAGACTTTATTACTTTGCAATAAATTCTTCGATGCTTTCTTTAGGTGCGTAGCCGGTGAAAGAGTTTACGACTTTGCCTTCTTTCATCATGACTAAAGTTGGGATGCTCATGACGCCAAATTGTTCGGCAAGGTCTGATTCTTCGTCGACGTTTACTTTGCCTACTTTAATTTCGTCGTGTTCTTCGGCAATTTCGGAAATTACAGGACCAAGCATTTTGCAGGGGCCACACCATGGAGCCCAAAAGTCCAGGAGGACTGGCTTTTCTGATTTGATGACTTCGGCATCCCAGTTTTGTGCAGTGATTGTGATTTCTTTCATATCGTTGTTCTCCTCTAGAATTATTCTTCATCTATAAATATAATATGGAATATGGAGACAGGCAAACTAATAAAAATAAAAATCCGTTATATGCGCCTAACTGTAGCGCTCATTGTTTTCCCGCTTTTCTTTTTTGCCTGTTCAACTAAAAATCAATTTGCCAGCGACCAGATTATTAATCCCTCTTATTCCGAAGAAATTGAAAAAATCGAAGCTTATCTTGATGAAAAAAACTTTGACGGTGCGCTGCTCATTTCTAAAAACAAAGACATCATTCTTGCAAAGGGCTACGGCTTGTGCGACAGAAAAAATCCGGATTCTGACCAGATTCAAATCAACACAACTTTTGAAATTGGTTCCATTACAAAACAGATGACAGCCGCCGCAATCATGCAGCTTGTTGAAAAAAAGAAGCTTAATGTAAATGATAAAATCTCGCGCTGGTTTCCTGATTTCCAATATGGCGATGACATTACTGTAGAAATGCTTTTGAACATGCACTCAGGCCTTACTGATTGTCTTAATGCACCATACGAATTTTTTCCAACAAAGGTCGCTGCCAAAATTGAAAATGCAACTGTGCGTAACGAGCCTGTGGAGCAGGAAATTATCCTTAAATATTTGAATGACGCTCCGCTTTTTATAAAACCAGGAACAGAATATTTTTACTGCAATACAAATTACTATCTGCTTGCAAAAATCATTGAGCAGGTTTCGGGTATGGAGTTTGCCCAGTACATGAACAAATACATTTTTACTCCCTGCAAAATGAACAACACAAACATCGAGTTTCAGAAAACCGACACCCGCGGTTACGACTGGAAAAACCGCTACTACAGCATTCCCTACGGATTTGCCACAGGCTACGGCGATGTTAATTCAAGTGTTGTAGATTTGTACAAATGGAATGAAAACCTCATCCGCGGAAAAGTTGTAAAGAAAAAGACCTACAAAAAAATGATAGATTCCGAATCTTACGGCTACGGTTTTTATGTCCAGAACGGCGAAATCTTTCACGGCGGCGCCACAAATGTTTTCAATTCCTTCAGCAGCTACCACCCAGACACAAAAACCACAATCATAATTTTAATAAACCGCCCCCAGAACGAAAAGTACGCTGCTACTTTCGCCCGGGGAATTTATAAGGTTATGTGCCAGGACGAGGGTGGTAAGTAAAAACTATTAATATACAGCCTTAAAGTAACCAGCGCTGGTATTAAAACTTGAAGAGAATGTTGCTCCTACATCGACTGTGTAATCAATTGAACCATCAGTCAAATCTACAGCTACAATTCTGTTTACAGGCATAGGTTTTGGTTCACCGTCGTTGAATTGAACATAGCCGCCATCATCAACAATTATAAGTTGATTGTTAGTTGGGTTTATACCAAGTATTTTTCGAGGGCCGTATAAGTAACTTGAATTTGCGGTGCTAGAAACAAGTGGTGGTTGAACAGCAATAAAGGCTTCATAAGTATACTGATTATTTTCCATATCAATACCAATGAATTCTCCATTTACTCTTGCTTCATCGGTGCCTGAGGCATCATTATAATATGTCGTTGAGTTTGAAAGTAAATGTAATCCAGAAAAATAATCTGCGATACCAGGAGTTGTAGAATCGGTCCAAGAGGATGGTAAGAAAGAATACTCAGAGGTAGATGTAATATCAAATTTCAAAATTCCACCATTGCTAATAAAACTATCACAAACAACATTACCTGCAACATCATAGTATTGATAAATTGCGGTGCTATACTTATTACCTTTTATTACAGGTATGCCTTCTGTATAAGCAAGTACATACAAATAATTATCAACTATTTGCAAATCACTTATCTTTAATATTGCATAATTTATTGTCCAGAGATAATTAATATTAATAGATGCAGGTTGAATATCTGTTGAAGAGAGGTTTGCAGAGTCATAAAATGAAATTGTGTTTTCATTGATAAAAAATGGTTTGCGGTGTAATGTACAATTTGTTGTCGTAGTTTGGCTTTTTGGATCGTAAGACTCCTGTAGAGTTACATAGTATAAAACATCTTTGTCGGAATCATTTTTTTTGTGTGTTACAGCTATTGAAACGACAGGAAATGAAGTGTTCACAATTGCCAAAGTACCATTAACGGTGTCATAACGGCCAATATAATAATCATAGTCATCGTCGTCAAAACTAAAATATAAATATCCATCCAAATAGAAACAATCATAATCATTACCAAATTTAATATAATAAGGATTATTATTCATCTTTTCATAAAGAAGAGCAGTTAAGTCAAAAGACGAATCTTTTATATATCCTGCATATGATGAAGTATATCTATATGGTGGAGCGTAAAGTGTTGTTCCTGCAAAACAATAGTTTGGGCCAACAGCTGGTATAGCACTTGTTGTAGACATGCAGTCTCGTATGGATGCAAAAACTTGACCTCCAACTTGGTTTTGAATAGGCTGCACCATATTAATAGAGTCTTCTTCCTCTTGAACAGAACTCCATAAAACATAAAGTGGTGAATCCTCTGAAATTTCTTCTCTTTCAGCAAACGTCTTTGCAACTTCATCGGTATATGCAAACTTGTTTGAAGAGTCGATGTAAGGACTGTCTCCATACCAGAGATCTGTTGTAAAATCGGCAAAAACATTTATTGTTTCATAACAAGAGTAAACAAGTTTGCCGGTAGAATCTTTGAATAAAAGTTGTACTTCATAAGATCCGCAATTGATTGTACCAACAGTGAAAGTCCCGTTTTCATCTTTTGCAACATTTAAAGTGAGATCATTCAGAGGGGTGTTTCCATTTTTTGCTGTAGTAATCCACTTCCATGTGATTGTTAAATTTTTTGAAGAATTATTATAAATAGGAAGCTTGATGGCCCCCTGTTTTGTTGGATCCATATCTGTGATGAGCTGAATCTGTATATCGTTTGTTGTAAAGGAAGTATCTGGTGGATCTAATGGTATTGCCACAGTTGTCTGTCCTGTACCATAAACCTTATTGTTTACTGTGAGTGTTGCTGTTATAGTCCAGGTTCCTTTTACTGGAAGATTAAGAGTATATGTAACACCTTCATCTGAATTAGATATAGTTCCATTAACAGTAAAATCATCATATGTAGCTGTTACAGAATATTGTTTTGCTTTTATAAACGAAAAGCTGCTTGTTGCGGTACGAGCGGTATCTCCTTTAACGGTGATTGAACCTGTCAAAGTGTATCCGCTACCAGTATTTTTGGTTTTTGATGCACTGTTCATGTCGGAACATCCAGTTGCAACCAGAAGTAGTGTGATTATTGTTACTATGCTAAAAAGTTTGGTTATCTTTGTTTTCATAATGTTTCTCCTTTGTCCTTCTTGTTAGTTACTGTCCTTGATTACGCGGAGGTAATATTTACTTTCGGAACCTGGTGAGAGAATATAGTTTTTAATCTCATCGGTGTCGGTTACTGCTGTTATTGACCCAGAGTTGCTATACGTATTAATGTCTTCATCTGTGAATGATGTCTTTTTATTTTGATATATATCGTTCCAAATAGCAGCATTTGTAAATGTATACCAGGTTCCTGTTTTTCCTGTCGGCATATCTTCGAAAGAAATATCAGGTGTTGAAGAACCTAAACCTCCAGACTTTACATTAATAAAGGTAGTATTTGCCGGGATTGTAAGTGATCCTATGTTAGAACTATGAAATGCGTTTGACTGGATTATTATAGATTTTCCCAGTGTCAGAGTAGTAACAGGGCTAGATGTAAATGCAGAACTTTCAATTGTGACATAACCACAACCAGACAAATTAACAGAGGTAATACTTGTACTGGCATTGAATGCGTTACCGTCAATCGATATTAAATTTGTGTTGTTGCTGCAATCAACTGTTGTAAATTTACTGCCGTTGAAAGCGCTGCTTCCAATTTGTTTTACATTTGTAAATCTTGCTGTTCCTACAGTTGTGCCAATTGTCTGAAGACCGACATTATTATTAGTAATCGTTTTTGCAAAAGCGCTTATACCAATTTCACAGTTATCACCAAATCCTGTTATTGTATTTAGAGCTATACAGTTATAGAATGCCTGTTCACCTATTGAAGTTGCACCGCTAAGATCTAATTTTGTTACAACAGAATGATATTGAAGATTAGCATTATCACTAGAATTATAGAATGCCATCTTGCCTATGGTTTGAACATTTGACAGATCAAGCATTACAAAACCATCTGTATCATTTGTTGTATTATCGTTTAGTAATAAACATTGGTAGAAGGCGGACTCACCAATCTTAGTACAAGCTGAGAAATCTATGCTGCTTAGTTTTGGACAATTGTAGAAAGCATAATCTCCAATTTCAGAAATTTTTCCATTCGGAGTTATAACACTTGTAAGCCCGCTAGCAGCATTTCCAAATTTCATAAATTGATAATTACCAATTCTAAAGTTTTCTGTAGTATTAAATGTGATAGTTACTACTGATGAGAAATTCTTAAATGTTGCATTTGGATGGGCACTTGAAAGAGAATTTGGTGTATCCAAATCTGGTAAATAAACCTTTCCATTTAATACAAGATGTGATGCGAAGTCTATGTTAGCAAAGATGTTATCTCTAATTGTTGCTGTATTTTCTTCTGTAATATCAAAATCTACGATTACTGTTGTTGCAGATAGACCCATGTCTTCAATTATAAGTTGATCTGATTTGAGTGTTATTTCAGCAAAGTTAGGGTTTCGAGATCTGTAGAATCCTTTATAACCTATATTACGTAAATCATCATAATGTGAAAGCGAATTAAGATTAGGACACTCATAGAAAGCGTAAGATTCAACATTTGTAACTCCCGTAAGGTCAACTGATTCAAGCATTTGTGCTTCTTTAAAAGCGTATGTTCCAATCGTTGTTACTCCAGAGAAGTCTGTAGAAAAGTCAATTGAAGTTACGGAGTTTTTATAAGTTAGCGGAACAAACATAAGAGTTTTATCAGTTCCATCTGTTTCGATTAAACAGCCGTTAGAATCTACAGTGTATTTAGATCCCGAAGTTTGTCCCTGAATTATTATTTCTTCAAGAGAATCACATTGCGCGAAGGCTCCTGAAATTATTACCGAAATAGAAGAAGGCATTGTTATAGATTTAAGATTTGTACAAGCCATACCAGCGCTAAAACAATCAGTGCTGATTCTTGTAAAGTCTTGTGGCAGGATAATAGAAGTAAGGTTCTGTGCATAGAAAGAATCGCCATCGTACAATTCTGTTGCACCGGTAATACCAGACATATCAACTTCAAGTTCCTGTGTAATTAGATGAAGAACTTCTACTATACTTCTCATTTTGAGTTGAGGGTCATCTGTAGGAGCTGCACCTGAAAGTACAATTACTGTTTTTGCAGAAAGGTTTTGTATATCTGAGCCTAAGACAACCTCGCTATTATCATAATTATAAACACCAAACAATTGTTCAAAATTATCAGCGTTTATGTCGTACTCATAATGTTCTTCATCCTTTACCTCAACATCAATCGTCTGACTGCTTGTGAATCCTTCGTAGGTGGCAGAAACGAAAAGCTGGTAGGTGCCGGCGGTTACGAGTTTGTTTTTGATTTTTACAGAATTTGAGGCAGTGTCTAATTCATAATAGTCAACGCCGTAGCTGTTAATGTCAACGCCACCGTAGCTGAGTTTTGCGTTCCAGGTAATATCGTTTGTAACGTCTGCATTGTCTGGGTTTGTAACGGCTTTGAAGGTAACAGTACCATAGTTCAAATAGAAGTCTTCTGAAGGAGTTGCGGTAATGTCTACAAGACCTTCTGGTGTTGTGATTTGTATAGAACCGTCTTTGTAGATAGAGTACCCTTCAAGCCTGCACTGTGACCAAACATAACCACAAGCACCGTAATTTGCTCCATCGGCACTTTCTGCTCTTGTGGCTAAACCAGGGAAGTTGTATTTTCTAAAATCAAAATCAGGGAAGAAAGCTTTTACCTGGTCGTAAGAAATAACATGATAATTATCTTTTACCATCTTATTTACATTATCAACACTTACATCTATGCAGGTTGTAATATATCCCGGATCATTTTCGTCATCTGTGTCATATAATAATGTCACTTGGCAAGGAATATCAGTTTGTGAAATTGAAAGGTCAATTGTATTCTTTTTAGAAAGACTTTCTACTTTTGTATAACCTCTCAAATAAGAAGTCAGCTGTGTTTGTATAAAATTATTATTTTCTTCTGGCAGAATAGTTTGATCTGTGTCTGAATATGTTACAACAGCCATAAGGTAAACAGGTTTGTCTTCCTCAATTGTATCGTATGGATCTGTTGAATATTTGACAGAGATTTTTCCATTTCCGTTATCGGTAATACCTGTGTCTCGGGCAGCATAAAGTACAGCAAGTGGAGAACAGAATATTGTTGTTGTATCTGAAGGAGAGAAAACACTTTTTCCCGAAGATGTTTCAATAAGGTCTCCAGCATTTTTAATTAATTCTATAAAGTTTTCATTTGAAATTTCGAGGGTGTTTGATTCTGATTTTTTTGTAAAGAACTTCTGTTCATCTGCATATTCTGCATCAACACAGAAAAGAGATACTGCGCCGATTTTCTGGTCTGTTAAGTCGGCATCTGTGCTGATCGTAATATCAAATTTTATTTTGTCATCATCACCGTCATTATCATCGTCATCATCTTTGTTATCAACAACAGTAAAGGTGAGTTCAAGAGGGATATAGTTAGTGCCCTGAGTTATTAGAGCTGGATCAGAAACGCTTGAGCAGATTTCTCTTGTTTCGCTATTGATTACGGCTGTGGCAGATGCTGTGGCATAAATTGTTTTTCCAACGGTGATATTCTGGAAAGAAAATTTTATGTCGTTGTTTGCCGAGGCCTCAAGCCATTTTTTGAAGGTTTTTGAAGCCGATTGCGAATCGATTTTCTTTCCCGATTTTTCCCAGAGGGATATTTCAAAGGTCAAATTGTCGTCATCAGGGACAGTAAGAATTTCTGCTTCTGATGTTTTGTCAATTTCCTTATCGTCTGTTACTGCGCGTGCTGCTATTTGTTGAAAAACTTCCTGTGGAATTGTAAAGCAAACTTCTCCTTGTTGTGCAGCATCTCGTGTACACGAACTAAAGCCAAAAATAAGCAACAGCCCTGCAGCTGCTGCAAGGAATGAATAAATCCCTCTCTTTTTCATAATGAATCTCCTAAATAAGTGAGTCTTTTCTATTATAATGGACAAAAAATGATTTGTATATAGAAAAAAAAGGGGGATTTTTGCTATAATGGTACTTTGCTATGAATTACGAAAATCCATTGATTGTTCAGGGTGACCGTTCTCTTTTGCTTGATGTGCATGCTCCGCTTGCTGAGGAATGCCGTAATGCGCTTATTCCTTTTGCAGAACTGGAAAAGTCTCCTGAGCATCTTCATACATATAAATTAACTCCTCTTTCTTTGTGGAATGCGGCTAGTGCGGGCTTTAGTGCACAGGATGCCGTAGATGTTCTTAATAAATATGCGCGTTATGATGTTCCGCAGTCTGTTGTTGCATGGATAAATGAAGTAAGCGGACGTTTTGGAAAAATTAGACTCGTTGAAGTTCCTAAAACAAAGGATGATGAAGAGCAGTATCTAAGTCTTCAGGCTCAGAGTGAAGCAATTTATAAAGAAATTGGTGCAAATACAGCGGTGAAGAAGATGCTGAGGACGGGGGCTGCAAAAAACTCTTATCTCATAAAGCTCACAGACCGCGGTACAATAAAACAGCTTCTGCTCGAGGCGGGATGGCCTGTAAAAGATGAGGTTGCTTTAACAGACGGCGAACCTCTAGAAATAAACTTAAAAACTCAAACATCTTCCGGTGCTCCTCTTGTTATCCGAGACTATCAGACTTCGGCTGCAAAGGCTCTTGTTGGAGATAAGGGCCCTGGAACCGGTTTTGGTACAATTGTTCTTCCGTGCGGTTCTGGTAAGACAATAGTCGGTATGCAGATAATGGATATGCTCAAAACAAGCACGCTCATTATTACAACGAACATCAGTGCCGTTCACCAGTGGATTGACGAGCTGTTAGACAAAACTAACCTTACCGCAGATGACATTTCTGAATACACAGGCGAATCAAAAGATATAAAGCCTGTTACTGTTGCAACGTATCAGGTTCTTACATGGAGACCAGACCGAGAAGGGCCTTTTCCTCATTTTTCACTTTTCCACGAGCGTCCGTGGGGTCTTATTATTTATGATGAAGTTCATATGCTTCCTGCTCCTGTGTTCCGTGTTGTTGCAGAGCTTCAGGCTGTTAGACGCGTAGGTCTTACTGCAACTTTAGTTCGCGAAGATGGTTGCGAAGGTTATGTATTCAGTCTTGTTGGTCCAAAGCGTTATGATGTTCCATGGAAAGAGCTTGAACGCGATAAATGGATTGCAAGTGCAGAATGCATCGAAGTTAGAGTAGACTTACCGGATTATAAAGAAATTGATTACGCAGTTGCAGGTGCCCGCGAAAAACATAAAATTGCAAGTCAGAATCCTGATAAGCTTCCGCTAGTAAAACAGATTGTAAACAAATATACTCAGGATAAAATTCTTGTAATAGGTCAGTATCTTGAACAGCTGGCAGAAATTGCAAAAGAGCTTGGAGCTCCTATAATTACAGGAAAAACTCCAACTGCAGAACGCGATAAAATCTACGGAGACTTCCGTAAAGGAAATATCAGAGTTCTTGTTGTTTCTAAAGTTGCTAACTTTGCAATTGATTTACCGGACGCCTCTCTTGCCATTCAGGTGAGCGGAACCTTTGGAAGCCGCCAGGAAGAAGCCCAGCGACTTGGAAGAATCCTGCGTCCAAAAGAAAGAACATCCCGCTTTTATACGCTTGTTACCAGAAATACAGTAGAAGAAGAATTCTCTTCTAACAGACAAAAGTTCCTTGCAGAGCAGGGTTATTCTTATAGAATTGTACGTTACGCACAGGGAGAAGATTTGTAATGCAGATGACCGCTCAATTTGCACAAGAGGCAGAGGCCTGGGAACAAAGCATATCTTCTCTTTCTGACAGCAAGTTTTTTGAAATTGTGCGTCTTTATCTTGGCGAAGTAGAAACTCCTTACAATAAACAGCGCCTTATTGAACAGCTTGCCGGATTTTTAAAAAATCAGGCTAACTCTCAAAGCATAATTTCTCTTCTCGACGAGTTTGATATTGAGATTCTTACAGCGCTCTGGTTTCTTCCAAATGCTACACAGGAAACTCTTATTGAATTTTTTGCAGGCAAGTATTCAATGGCGCAAGTGTTTTCTGAACTTTCTAATCTTATGGCGCGCCTTTTAGTTTACGAAAAATCAGAAGAGTACAGTGCAAAGAAAATCCTGAAAATTAATCCTTTTATAAAAGATAAGCTTTCTAAATATATAAGCATTTCAAATGTTGTTCAGCCGTCTACAGTTTTGCAAAAATCAATTGATGATGTTTTTGCAATTTCGCCTGATTTTTTAGCAGCGTTTATTTCTTTTATAAACACAAAGGGCTGCTCCTGCAAAATGGACGGCGAAGTAAAAAAGAATTCTCTTTCAAAAATAAAGGCAATTTTTCCGGGGCACGAAAAGGCAATTCAGCTTGTGCTTGCTGCTTTTATAAACCTCAATCTTTTGCGCGAGGGTCCAAAAACATATGAGGCAGACCGCAAACGTTTTGAACTTTTTGCAAAGCTTGAACAGTCAAAGCAGTACGCTCTTATTTGTGCCGCTTCCTGTTCAAGGTTTGGACGCGAGGGCCTTAAAAAAGAAGCACAGCTTTTACTCGATACACTCAGTTCTATTCAAAATCAAAGTTATACCCTTGAAAATCTTGTTCGACTTGGATTTCTTGTTGGCAGCAGAAAAACTTCAGCCGCATCAACAGGTTCAAAATCAAGATTTACAAGAATGCTTGAGGCTGCCCGCCAGGAAAATGCAATCCTTCCGGAACAGGCAGGTTCTCTTATAGACCGCATGCTTGAGTCTGCAGTAGAACTTGGACTTTTACAAAAATCAGGCAGCGACGAAAATGGCACACCTGTTTATTCATATAATCAGGTTCCGGAAACTGCACATCCTCAGCTTAAAAATATCAACATTGATTCAACTTTTACTGTAAGCATAATGCCTGGCCTTGCGCTTAGTGAACTTTTGCCGCTTACAGAGTTTTTGGAAATCAAACGTTTTGGCCTTGTTACAGAATATGATATTTCGCGCCAGTCTGTTTCTCATGCATTTGATAAGGGGTGGAATGTTGAAAAAATCTGCGAGGAACTTCAAAAGCATACAAATTATGATTTGCCTCAGAATCTTAAAGTTTCTATAAGCGAATGGTACGAAGCCTACAGTTCTGCAATGCTTTATAAAGGCTACGTGCTCAAGGTTGCGCAGAACAATATTGATTTTATAGAAAAAAATCCAAACATCAGCGGGCACATCAAAGAAACTCTTGCACCTGGAATCTATCTTCTTGATATTCCGCTCGAAGCAAATATAAATGATTTTATCGAAGAAAGCGGGCTTGATTTTATGGGCAGGGTAAAGGATTCTTTTGCCGATGGCGAGAAGCTTGATTTTCCTGTTCTTACTGCAGGTGTTCCTCTTGCGGGTGCAAACGACTCTGTTGAAAAAATCAATTTTTCTGCAGCGGGACATCTTTTGAATTCGCTCAAGGCCGAGTTGAATAATCTTGATCTAACAAAAAATCAGCGAGAAGTTCTTGCGGTGCGCATTCGTAACAGACTGATTGTTTCAAAAGAACAGCTCATGACAACTTCTGTTCGTTCCGAGATTCTGGAAGCAGAAGGCATGGACTTTAGCGGCAAGATTCATCTTTTTGAAGCTGGCTTAAAAGAAAATGATATGATGGAAATTACACTTCCTCAGTTTGATAATGAAAATGAATATTTTAAGGTAATAGGACGAACGCTTGGAATTACAAAGCAGACTGGTGATGCTGTTGTGCGTTTCCAGATTTATCCAACAAACGAAATTACAAATTTTGTTGTAAGTTCAATTACCTTTTTAAGAAGACTTAGATTCTAAGCAGGTTATAATATGGAAATTTTTGTTGTACGACACGGAAAAACAGACTGGAACAAGGAATGCAAGTTTCAGGGGGCACAGGATATTCCTCTTAATGAAGAAGGACGTGCTGCCGCAGTAAAACTTGCCGAGCGCCTTAAGGATGTTAACTTTGATGAAATATTTTCTTCACCCCTGAGCAGAGCCTATGAAACTGCATGTATTATAAGTCACGGGACACAGGGCGTCCTCAAAAATGACCTCCTCAAAGAAATCAGCTTTGGACAGGGCGAAGGTGTTCCTTTTGACAAATGGATGGATACCGACGACCCAAGAAAGTATTTTTTTGAAGCGCCGGATAAATATGTCCCTCCTAAAGGCGGCGAAACTTTTACCTCCGGAATGGAACGTACTGCAAAATTTATCCACACAGTGCTCCAGCCTTATTACAATAAAAATCCGGATGCCAGAATTTTAATTGTTGCCCATGGTGCAATTTTAGCAGCCCTTATGTCTTGTCTTGAACATAGAGATCTTAAACATTTCTGGGGAAACGGTCTTAAAGGAAACTGCGAAGAAACAATTTATACTTATGATGGCAAAAACTGGTCTCTCAAAAGCGAACAGAAGCCTCAGGAAAATCCTTATGTAAAAATGGCAGAAGTAGAGGATGCTGCTTGCAAAGACGCCGAAGTTATTCAAAAATCGGACGAAGCTTCTGCAGAAAAAACCGCCCAGGTTTTAGCTTCGGGTGGCGTCGTAATAATCCCGACAGACACAGTTTACGGCTTCAGCGGAATTGTTGGGAATGGTTCAGATGACCGTATCCGCGCAATAAAGGGAAGGGCAGAAACAAAACCTTTGATTCAGTTGATTGCATGCCCTGAAGATCTTAAAAAGTACACAGACGATGTTGTCCCACCGGAATTGCTGCAAAAGTGGCCGGGAGCACTCACAATTATTGTAAATACAAAAGCTGGCGTTGGAGGGGCTGGTGCCTCTACAATTGCCTTCCGCTGTCCCGGCGACCAATGGCTCCGTAAAGTAATCAGCCTGTGCAGTGCTCCAATTTACAGTACCAGCGTAAACCGCAGCGGCCAGCCCGTTCTCGATACACAATCATCAATAATAGAAGAATTTCAGTCAGAAGTAGACCTCATCGTAACCGACGGCGACAAAAAAGGCGCCCTTCCTTCTACTTTGGTAAGCATCACCGACGGAGCTGTAAAAATCCTGCGCCAGGGTTCGGTGCAAGTGTAAGAAAGGCTTTTGACAAATTAAAAGATTTGTTTAGCATAATTCCGCGTCTCATGTTATAATATTTGTATTCTTTTTTAACATGGAGATGTTATATGCGTCACATTAAATCAAAGTCTGTAATTTTCTTTCTTTCTGCATTTCTTATCGCAGCAAGTTCATTTTTTACCGCCTGCGATAATTTTATGAATGCAGGGGCAATCAGAAAAGAAATTGAAGAGGCAATTGCTTATAATAATGCACAAGGCTGCACTATTATTTTTAAGGCCGAAATTGAAACAGGCGAGTTTATTGGAAGCCTGGAACGAACTGTAAAGGAAGGATACGAAACCGAAGTTCAGTTCGAATTAAACACAGATGATTATGTTTTTGATAAACTGGAAGCAGTTAGCCAGGAAGATAAAAAATCCAGTCGTGCAGATAGTGTAGAAATTGTCGAAATAGAACGAAATGACAAAAAGGGAAGATATAAATATACAATAAAATTACTGCATCATTCGGATATATTAATCAGACCTGTTTGCAAAAAAATACCAAAGCTTGATAGTATTGCACCGGAAAGTAAAAAAACATTTTATAGTCAGGATGAAGAAATCAAGTTTTCTTTTAATAAGCCGGTAGATATCAACAGTTTTGGAGATTTTAGTTGCATTTCTATTTATACAGATGACAATGTCAGTCTTAACCAGTATTTTAATTTTTCAACACCGGTTTTTTCTTCTGATCATAAAACTCTTACAATTCAAACTTTACCTGGAAATCCAATCCTTTCCCCTTCAGATGCAAGAAGTACCCTTACCGTTCAGGTAGATTATGATTTTACAACTATTCTTGATTCTGAAGATGGAATGTCTTTTAAAGATAAAGGAACTCATGCCTATAAAATTGATAAAACTTCGGCCGATTTAAAACCGATAACAATTTCTTTGCAGGCAGATCCTTTATATGGGCATTTTCTTTCTTCAAATGTAACTAATAACTATGTAGATTATTCATTTGATGTTCAATTCCAGCTTAATAGTACAGATTATAAGTTTATTCGCTTTGAAGCTGTAAGTAGTAATAATACTTCTGTGATTCTCGATTGTTCTGAAATTGGAGCAGTAGTTTTTGATGAAGAAAATGGAATTTACAAGGCTCCGGTTAAGATAACCGAACAAAGAAATGATATTATCATTCGTCCGGTATGTTATGAGCTGCCTGCTGTAGAATCTTATACTCCAAATGTTTTGTCTCAGCTGAATTTTACTAATACTCCGATTGTTATAACATTTTCTAAGATTATAAATTCAGAAACGCTTGATGAAAATTTAACTGTTCTTTGTGAAGGAGAAAATGTGAATGAGTATTTTGAGAAATCGGTTACAGAATCTGGAAACAAAACAATTCTTACCCTTGCTCCTAAACCAGAATTATTAAAGTCTTATATTATTTCAAAAAATCCAATAAGTATATTACTGGATGTTTCATTACCTTCTGATATTTCAGCCATAAAAGAAGGGGTTGTTCTTCCTTTAAAACAAGATGCCAAAGCTTCTTTCTCTGTAAAATATAAACCTGAAATTGATTCTACTCCACCAGGTATTCAGGATTTCTTTGCCACAAGGCATGAAATAACAAGCAAAACAGCAAAAAATTTGTCACAAAACTATAAATTTGAATTACAAACCATAAATGATAGATGGGGTTGGACTCCAGAACTTATAACAAAAAACATGACAAATGACACCATTTATCTATATGGGCAGTTTGTGCATGAAAAAAATACCATAAAAGAAGTTTGTGTAAAAGAAACGTACATGAAGAATGAAAGTAGTGAAAGAAGTGTAGAGACTGTCTATAATGCTCAAAATTCAAATGTAGAATTTTTTACCGATGAGCGTGGTAATACTTTCTTTTGTGTTAAGCATAAATTCAAGGGAGCACGTGCCTACGATGATACAATACATATAGATTGTTATGTAACAGATAACCTTGGGGTTAATTCTGAAAGTGTTTCTTTTTCAACATTTAGAAAATATCCGAACCTCGATAGAATTCTATATTATAACCTGTTCTTAAGCGAAGATGATATTTATGATGAATCAAATTTCGACATTGCTTATTATGAAGAAAATGTCAAACGCTTTAAGATATCATATGATCCTCACCATGACGAGGACGGTGCATTTATAGATTATGCTGCATATATGTATTATGAAGACGATGAATATGATGAGGAGTCAGGTGACTATATTAGACAACCCAATACTGAATACAAAAACTATTATGATGCATATACTTTTGAATGTGATTATATAGATAAAGGTGGTATTCTAAAGAAAAATCAACCATTAACAAATGATAAAGATGAAATGTGTTTCTGTATAGATCTTGATGTTAATTCAGTTAATGGTTTAAAAGTATTACTCAGAGTAAAAGATGATGTTGGTAATGTTGTAGAAAAGGAACTGGGTTATCCTAAACCTTGTGTAATAACTGATTTCTCAAAAAATGAAAGCACTGCAACAGTGACCTGTGCGCCTTCTTTTCAAATGGATAATGAAGATATGGTATTCTGTTCATTTATAATTTGGGATTTAGAAGAAGGCCAAACACCAAAAAAATTTATTGATGAGGAAGGTGGGGATCCCATAGAAATAGAATTTGATTCTGGTATAACTTACAAAATGATTCCGTGTTATAAAGAAGGGGTTAATTATAATTGTTATCTTTGTGGAGATATAAGTGAAGTTTCTTATGATGTAAATTCAACAATTACTAACGCACCGGATGTTGAAGTTGTTGGGGAGCCTATTTGCAGAAAGGGACGTGTCGTTCTTAACGAGACAACTTCTGGCGATGCTTATTATATGGACATAATTGTTAATATTGCAGAAGATTCCTGGGAACATTTTGATAACATTTATCTTGTTTATCATCAATCTATTAGTTCTCCTTATTACTTTCCAACGTGTTATTTCCCTAAGGGGCAGACTTCTGTCACTCTTGAAAGAAAAATCAGTGATATGTATTACGAAGATACACCAATTACTGTATATGGAGTAATTGGAACTTCCCGTTCGGCTGGAACTGATTGCAGTATAAGTAAATTTACTGGTGCCGATTATGATTACAAATCTCCATATATAAAAGTTACAAGGGTTAATCCAGATTATTTTGAAGTCGAAATGAAAGATGAAGAATCTGGAATGGATTATGGATATATAGCGAATCTTTTAGATAAAAATGGTAATTATAAATATAATTTCCCAAATACTAACCCTGGCAATTATGAATCAACCTGGAAAAGGAGAATCCCTGTATGGGAAATTCCTTTATCTGGTAGAATCGAAGCGGTAGGTTTTGATAAAAAAGGAAATAAAGGCCAAGGATTTGGTGATTCTATTCAGACGGTTACCCGCGTGGGGCCATGGTATAATAGAATAGCAAACAAAACCTCAAGTTCTAAAACAATCGACTCTAGGGATGCGTACTTAACTGTTTTTAAAATGGTTGGTAATGAATGGCAACATGTAAGCGATTTAGCACCTGGAACGAAATCTGTGGATTATACAACTTATCCATATTATTATTATTATCGAACCACATTTAATTCCTCTTCTTGTCAAAACATATTTATAAGGGTTTTAGATACATATTATTCTCCTTTTTCGCCTTGTGGCTATATATGGACTGGTAGTCAATCAAATACAGGAGATTACGATTTGCTATTGCCGAACGGTTCTTCTAAAACTTCTGTAGGTGTTTCAAGCGATGCTCCTGTTTTTATACAGACTTATTCAACAAAACTACCGTATTCAGAATGTAAAGACTGGGCGGCAGCTATATGGGATAGTAATAATATAAAAATTCTTGGAGGCAAGATTCTTACATTCTCTTCCAGTGACCATAGTTCAAAGCGCTATTCCATCCCTATGGATCAGATAGAAAACGGTGAATGTTACGTCGTAATCGCCCACTTTGCCGACGGTTCAACTGCCATGAGTGAGGTTATGCAAAAGCCATAAGGTGATATCAATGAGGTCTAAACAAAAATCGTTTTTTATATACCTTATTCTGCTTTCTTTATTATTTGCATCCTGCGCAACAAGCTCTATCACAGTTCAGGAATCAATTACTAAAAAAATCTCTGTAAAAGAGCATTTTAAAGAAAATCCTGTTCCGGTTACTGCGGAGTTTTTGCCGGCCGAGCATTATCTTTTTGATGAAAAGGGGCGCGAAACTTTTTATGATGGCTTTGAAGGTTTGAGAGGATATGTTCAGCCAAACCTTTTGAATAATGAAAAAAGAATTAAAGAGTATGACGAAAACGGCAACATCACGCGAAATTACCGGCTGAATTTTGAGACGCCTACAGAAGGCTTTCGCTCTTATTATCCCGACGGAAGTGTGAGTTATTCTTATGCCTGGGAAGATGAAGAAGAACGCTTTGATGATGATAGTGGCAGGGGGGATGATTGGCATGAATACTGGTATGACGAAAGCGGGAAGGTAATAAAAAAACGTGCCAGACTAAGAACTGTAGATGAAAACTGTAATTTTCTTCCATCGGGTGACGAAGAAGAGCCTGCAGAATATTTTGAATATGATTCCCACGATAATTTAATCCGCAGATATGATGAAGCTGCCGGGGAAGAGTATTTTGCTTCTTATGATTATGATGAAAATGGAAATATCCTTCATTCTTTTAAGGATTTTATTGATTATGGTTTAGAAGAGGAAGAATGGTATGTCTATAATCAGGATAACAAGCTTGTTTCCAAAAAGTCTATAGGGAAAATTTATGTAGACGAAACTAAAGCAGAACTTGAAAGTTATGAAGACGGTGAACTGGTCAACTCTTACAGGCCTGATGGATTAATTACCTCTACAAAAATCACTTTTTGTGCATATACCGATGCCTCTAAGAAAACTGTATTAAACCAATACGTAATAAACGAACTTTATGAATATGATGATAAAAACCGCCTTATTCTTCATGTTTCAGATACAGATAGCAGTGAAGATAACGAAGATAAAAGCTCCTGGGAAAAATATGAATATGCTGCCGATGGAAGTTATATTTATACAAGCAATAAGGGCTACAGGCAGGATATAATTCAAAAAAACTTTTCTGCAGAAGGAAAGCTCCTTTATGAAAAGAATTATACCGGTCGTCAAAGCTGGTATGATGAAAAGGGTAGAAAATATCGCCAGGATGTTTTTTGGGTAGAGTATGATGACAAGGATCGTATTATATACAGCAAAATGGATGGCAATGTTGTTGAAGAATCCTGGTGGCATTATGATGAAAATGACCGCCTCTACGGTTTTGAACATTTGGTAACCCATACCTATGAGACTAATTCTATGTCGGATAAAAAACGTGAAATATGGATTACTTTTGATGACGAAGGCTTTCCTCTTTATAGCATAGAAACAGAATTGTGGGGTATTCATTCAAAAGAAATGGAATGTCGCTGTACCGAACGCTTTTATATCAACAAATATGCCCGTTATGGCGACGGAACTATAAAAGAATGCCTGCAGTACCGCTACTTGAACCACTTTGATGAATGGGTAGAGAATTATTAAGTCTGTAAAACCTTTTACAATAACCTCTATATACTTTTCGCAAATAATGCACTATAATAGAAAGGCTAATTATTATTAAAAAATTGTAGATTGCCACGCCCTTCGGGCTCGCAATGACATACAAATAGGAGCATATATATGGCACAAAGCGGAAAGTCCGTTTTTTCGGCCGAACTTCTTGCATTTATAGAAGAATGGAAGGAAAAACCGGGAAATCTCATCATGATTTTGCACCGTGTTCAGGAAGAACAGGGTTATATTTCTAACGAAGCAGCTATGGAAGTTGCAGAACGCACAGGTATTCCTGCAGCCCGCGTTTTTGGAGTTGTTTCGTTCTATCATTTCTTTAAGACCGAAAAGCCTGGAAAGAATCAGATCAGTGTTTGTCTTGGTACAGCCTGCTACCTCAAGGGTGGTCAGGACCTTTACGACGAACTTGCAAACATTCTTGGCTTGAAAAAAGGTCAGTCTACTACAGATGACGGAGAATTCTCGCTCGAAGGCGTACGCTGCATCGGATGCTGCGGACTTGCTCCTGTAATTTCTGTAAACGGCGAAGTTTACGGTAACCTCGTAAAATCTCAGCTTGCCGGCATTGTAGATAAATATCGCAAATAGGAACTGGAGGAAAATATGACACGTGAAGAACTTAAAAAATTCCGTACAGCTTCTTTTGAAGATATGAACAGCTGGTTTGCAGACGGAAAAACAATTCAGATTATAGTAGGAACCGGTACCTGTGGTAACGCTTCTGGCGCACAGGCTACAATTGCCGAATTCAAAAAAATCGTTGAAGAAAAGGGCCTTAAGGATGTAAAAATCCGCAGCGTAGGTTGTATGGGTCTTTGTTCATACGAGCCTGTTGTAGAAATTGTTGCTCCAGGCATGGAAAAAGTAATCTACGGCGGCGTTAAGGCAGATAAAGCTGCAGAAGTTGTAGATTCAATTGCATCAAAAACAATCCTTAAGGACATGGTTGTTGGCGGCGTTACCTTTACAGAAGACAAAAACGCAAGTGCAATCGACAATGCAGTTCCTTCTTATAACAAGCAGAAGCGTATCGTTTTACGCAACTGTGGTGTAATTAATCCTGAAAATATTGAAGAATATGTTGCCCGCGACGGATACAAGGCACTTGAAAAAGTTCTTTTTGACATGACTCCTGAAACAGTTATTGATGAACTTAAAAAATCAGGACTCCGTGGTCGTGGTGGTGCCGGATTCCCTACAGGCTTTAAGTGGGAAGCTGGTTACAAGGCAGTTTCAAAGAATGGAATTAAATATGTAGTTTGTAATGCCGACGAAGGTGACCCAGGTGCTTACATGGACCGTTCAACTATCGAAGGTGACCCACACTCAATCCTTGAAGCTATGACAATCTGTGGCCACACAATCGGTGCTAAAAAAGGATTTATCTATATTCGTGCAGAATATCCTCTTGCAGTTCATCGTCTTGAAGTTGCAATGGAACAGAGCCGTGCAAAAGGCTTCCTTGGAAAAAATATTCTTGGTTCAGGCTTTGACTTTGATATCGAAATCCGTCTTGGTGCCGGAGCATTCGTTTGTGGTGAGGAAACAGCTCTTCTTCGTTCTATCGAAGGTCAGCGCGGTATGCCTACACCAAAACCTCCTTTCCCAGCTCAGTGCGGACTTTGGGGTGAACCAACTGTAATCAACAACGTAGAAACCTGGGCAAATATCCCTGTAATTATCAACAAGGGTGCCGACTGGTTCGCTGGAATTGGTACAGAAGATTCACACGGAACAAAAGTATTTGCTCTTACAGGTAAAGTAGTTAATTCCGGACTTGTAGAAGTTCCAATGGGAACAACACTCAACGAAATTATCTTTGACGTTGGTGGTGGTATTAAGGGCGGAAAGAAAATCAAGGGTGCTCAGACTGGTGGTCCTTCCGGTGGTATTATCAGCCAGAACGAACTTGATACTCCTGTTGATTTTGGTTCATTGATTAAGCTTGGCTCTATGATGGGTTCGGGCGGTATGATTGTAATGGACGAAGACGACTGTGTAGTAGACGTTTCTAAGTTCTATATGGAATTCTGTGTTGATGAATCTTGCGGTAAGTGTTCACCTTGTCGTATTGGTACACGCCAGATGCATATGATTCTTGATAAGATTTCTAAGGGTCAGGGAACTATGGATGATATTCAGAAGCTCGAAGATATCGGTTCTGCAATGCGTTCATGTTCTTTGTGTGCTCTTGGACAATCTGCTCCAAACCCAACACTTTCTACTATTAAAAAGTTCCGTCAGGAATATATTGATCATATCGAAAACAAGAAGTGCGTTGCCGGCAAGTGTAAGGATCTCCTTTCATTTGTTGTTGACCCGGAAACTTGTATCGGATGTAAGCTTTGTCTTAAGCATTGTCCTGCTAATGCAATTGTGGTTAATGAAGCCGGCGAAGTTAAACCTGGCAAGAAGCTTCCATACGTTGTTATTGACCAGAGCAAGTGTATTAAGTGTGGTGCTTGTATCGATTCCTGCAAGTTCAAGTCAATTTCTAAGAAATAGAGCAGGGTAAGTGAGGTAAGAATTATGGTAGAATTAACAATAAATGGAAAACAGGTAAGCGTGCCGGAAGGAACTTCAATCTTAAAGGCCGCAGAAACTATTGGTATTAAGATTCCAACCCTCTGCTACTGCGATGACCTTGAAGCATGGGCAAGCTGTGGTATTTGTGTTGTAAAGAACGTTGACCCAAGAACTGGTCGTGCCCGTATGGCTCGTGCCTGCTGTACTGCAGTTACACCTGGCATGAACATCGTAACAAACGATGCAGACCTTATGAAGGCTCGCCGCACTGTTCTTGAGCTTATTCTTTCTAATCATCCTGATAACTGTCTTAAGTGTTCAAGAAACCAGAACTGTGAACTTCAGAAGCTTGCAGGTCAGTTTGGATTGACAGATATCCGCTTTGAACGCCGCCTTAAGAACCAGCCGGTTGATGATTCTTATGCAGAAATCGTTCTTGACCGCGATAAGTGTATAAACTGTGGACGCTGTATTACAGCATGTCACGATATGCAGAATGTATTTGCACTTGAATACAACGGACGCGGTGATAAGACTATAATCGGACCAGTTGCAGGACGCGTACTTGCAGACAGCCCATGTATCCGCTGTGGTCAGTGTGCTGTTCACTGTCCTGTTGGTGCTATTACTTTCAAAAATCCTATTAAATCTGTATTTGATAAGCTTGCAGATAAAGAAACAATTGGTGTTGCAGCCATGGCTCCTTCTGTTCGTGCCGCAATCGGTGAAGAATTTGGTATGGAACCAGGAACTCTTACAACAGGTAAGATTTATGCAGCCCTCCGTCAGCTTGGATTTAAGTATGTATTTGATACAAACTTTGCTGCTGACCTTACAATCATGGAAGAAGGCAACGAGCTTTTGGAACGCGTTTCTAAGGGCGGAAAGCTTCCTATGTTTACAAGCTGCTGTCCTGGCTGGATTGACTACTGCGAAAAGAAATTCCACGACATGCTGCCACATATTTCTACCTGTAAGTCTCCACAGGCTATGCAGGGTGCAATCACAAAGACATATTTTGCAGAAAAGAACGGCATCAAAAAGGAAAATATCTTCAATGTTTCTATCATGCCATGTACTGCAAAGCTTTGGGAAAGCCAGAGAGACAAGAGCATGAGCTCAAGCGGCCTTAAGGATTATGATATGGTTCTTACAACCCGCGAGCTTGCAATGCTTATCCGCGAAGCTGGAATTGATTTTGCTAACCTTCCTGAAGAAAATGCAGACAGCCTTATTGGTTCATACACAGGTGCCGGAACAATCTTTGGTGTAACCGGTGGTGTTATGGAAGCTGCTGTTCGTACTGCATACTTTGTTACAAACAAGAAAGAACTTGGTCCTGTTGAATTTGAACCGGTTCGCGGTATGGAAGGCGTTAAATCTGCAGAAGTTGATCTTGGCGGAACAAAAGTACGCATTGCAGTAGTTCACCAGATTAAGAATGTAGACGCTGTTATTGAACAGATTCGCGCTGACCTGGCTGCAGGTAAAGAACCAACCTGGCACTTTATCGAAGTTATGGCTTGCCGCGGTGGTTGTATTGGTGGTGGTGGACAGCCTTATGGTGTTACAGACGAGGTTCGTGCTGCACGTACAAAGGCTTTGTATACTGATGATGAAAAGTGTACATACCGTCAGTCACATAACAACCCGGAAATTGCCGCAATTTACAAGGATTTCCTTGGAGAGCCACTTGGTCACAAGTCTCATGAATTGCTGCATACATCATATGAAGAATTGGATTTGTATCGATAAATTTGAAAATTTTTCTATACAAATTTAAAAGTATGGTATATAATTAGGATACGATATAAATTATAAAATCTTAAGAAGGAAATTCTGATGAAAGAAGTTTTAATACCAAATTTCGGAAGCGAAAAAAATGATTATTTACAGCTTAATTTGGAAGGGGTTGAAGGCATGGACTCTGTTTGTGTCGTTCATCTTGATGGGTTTATCGATACATATAACTCTTCTTTTTTCCAGACTAAAGTAACCAAGATAATTGCTTTCAATTATAAAGCCTTGATTTTTGATTGTAAGAACCTTTCTTATGTTTCTTCAACAGGAATTGGTGCTTTTATTAATCTCTGGAAAGCAATAAGGCTCCAGGGCGGAAACTTTGTATTCCTTAACGTACAGTCTAAGGTAATGGAAGTATTCCAGCTTTTAGGTTTCTCTAAATCATTTACTTTTACAGATTCTTTAGATGAAGCAATAGCAGCATTCAAATCTTAATTACAATCTTTAAAAAAAAGAAAGGCATCCGACGATTGCGGATGCCTTTTTTTATCGTTTCGCTATTAACTAGCGGAGCAAGCTGAGTACATTCTGTGAAGTCTGGTTTGCTTGTGCAAGCATAGCGGTTCCAGCCTGAGAAAGTACCTGATCCTTTGTGAATTCAACCATTTCTTCAGCCATATCTGTATCACGGATGCGTGATTCAGAAGCCTGGAGGTTTTCAGCACCAATGTCGAGTCCCTTAACTGTGAGGTCAAGGCGGTTCTGGTAAGCACCAAGGTCAGCACGCTGTTTGTTGATCTTCTTCAAAGCTTCATCCAAAGTTCCGATTGCGCGGTTAGCTTCGTCTGGAGTTTCCAAAGTCATGATAGATTCATCACCAATGTTGCGAAGTCCGAGAGCTGTAGCAGACATTGTACCAATGTATACCTGAGTTCTCTGATCCATGTTAGCACCAATATGGAACCACATAGAACCTGTAACAACATTTTCGCCTGTTGGACGAGCGAAACGTCCTGTAAGCATGTTCATACCGTTGAACTGAGCAGCTGATGCAATGCGGTCAACTTCTGCAATCAAAGATGAAACTTCAACCTGAATCTGCATGCGGTCTTCAGCTGAGTAAATACCGTTTGAAGACTGAACAGCAAGTTCACGGATGCGCTGAACGATGTCAGTTGTTTCCTGAAGGTATCCTTCAGTTGTCTGAATGAAAGAAATACCATTCTGAGCGTTTGTAGAAGCCTGGTTCAAACCACGAATCTGTGAACGCATTTTTTCAGAAACTGCAAGTCCTGAAGCATCATCACCTGCACGGTTGATTCTCATACCTGATGAGAGTTTTTCCATGCTCTTCTGGGCATTAAGATCCTGAATTCCCTGGGAACGCTGAGCGAACATAGCACTCATATTGTGATTAATAACCATAATAATCTCCTTATAGTTTGGTTAATAGATAAAACACATGGTGGGCTTTCAAACCACGACGTGGTTTATCTCATGGGTTTCCACCACCCTATAGTTGATTTTCGGGTTAGCAATAAAAAAGTTTAGAAAAAAAATAAAAAATTTTTGAAAAAAAAATTCTGGGAAAAATATGTATTCATAAGGAAAACAGAATGGCTTCCGCGAAATCGTGTCGGAAAACTACTGCTAGGGTTGTATGGTAAACCATTTATCTCGCTTCGCTCGTCAACCCTAGATGTAGTTTCCCGCCCCGATTACGCTCGCGCCATTTTGTTTTCAAATGCCTACACATTTGAATCATTTTTTTAATTATTTTTTTTCTAACTTTTTGTTTTCCAGGTGTTTTGACACACACACTCAGCTGGGAGCCAGTTTTTTTCGTATGAAGGCCTTTCTTTAGCGCTGTATTTTTGTTATAGTATAAGTATGAAAGTTTTAAAGATGCATTTTCGTAAATTTTTTTATATTAGTGTTGTAATTACTTCACTGTTGTTCAGTTCTTCCTGCTTTGCTCAGACTTCCAAAGAGTCTAAGGCAACCTCCTTTCAGTATATGAAAAAGCTGAATCAGGTGTTTGATTATGTGCAGCAGAATTATGTTGATGAGCTTGATCCTAAAATCCTTTATGAGGGTGCTATAAAGGGAATGCTTGATGCAATCGGGGATCCTTATACGCTTTATCTTGATCCTGATTACATGCGAGATCTTAACGATACAACTACCGGAAACTTTGGTGGTGTTGGACTTTCTATTTCTAAGCCAATTGAATCTACACCGCAAAAGCCTGCTTATGTAGAAGTTTCTTCTCCTATTGATGATACTCCGGGAGCAAGAGCAGGTATTCATGCCGGAGATTATATTATTGCAATTGACGGGCTTCCAACTCCGGAAATGACCATGAACGAAGTTTTGAGTCATCTTCGCGGCCAGATTGGAACTCCTGTTACTGTAACAATCCTTCGTGGTGCAAACATGCGCTTTGATGTAAAGCTTGTTCGTGCACTTATCGAAGTTCCAACTGCAAAGTATGGAATGATTGAAGGTACAAAAATCGGATATTGTAAGCTTATTGAATTTACTCCTGAAACTCCAAAGCGTCTTCAGGATGCAATGGATCTTTTCCAGAAAAACGGCTACACAAGCATGATTATTGACCTTCGCGATAATCCGGGCGGACTCATTACAAGTGTTGTTGATGTTGCAGATAAGTTTATAGATAACGGACTCATAGTTTCTACAAAGAGTCGTCTTGCTTTTGAAAATCAGGAATTTACTGCAAGCCCAGATAAGACTACCGCAAAAAAGAATCTTCCTATTGTTGTGCTTATAAATCAGGGTTCGGCAAGTGCTTCAGAAATCCTTTCGGGTGCTCTTAAAGATTATCACATGGCATATCTTGTTGGTCAGAAAACTTATGGAAAGGGCTCTGTTCAGCAGGTAATTCCACTCAGTGATATTGATGGAATGAAGCTTACAATGGCACGCTACTATACTCCAAGTGATGTAAATATTGATAAGATTGGAATTCCGCCAGATTACGAAATCAAAAATATTGAAACAATGACTCCTGAACAGGAAGAGGCTTATACAAAGTTAGTTGCTTCAAACATCATCACAGAAACTGTAGAAAAAACTCCTAACATGAGCGAAAACGATATTGCTCTTGCTGCAAATGTAATTGCAAAGACATATCCTGTTGATGAAAGATTGCTTCGCCGTCTTATAAGAATCCAGGTTCAGAGAACTCAGGTTTCTCCTTTGTATGATTTGGATTATGATTTACAGCTTGCAAAGGCTATCGAAATTATTCAGAGTAATAATTACAGCGACCTTATGCGCAAGACTAAAACTTTAAAGGAGCTTCAGGACGAGGCACTTCTTGCTGCTGAAACTGCAAAGGAAGAATCTGTACAATAGCCGATGAGACAGCTGATTATAGAAAAAAATCAGGATAAAAATGGTCTCGTTATAATTGATGGCAAAGACTTTCACTATCTGCGTCAGGTTCTGCGTGTAAAAGCAGGTGATATGGTAAAGCTGCGCCTGTCCGATAGAGAACTTTTTAATTCCACAGTTGCAAAAATTGATGACAGCGCTAAAAAAATAACACTTCAGATTTGTGCAGAAACTCAGCCTCCTGTCATTGAAAATGTTACATCGCAATCCACAGCCCCAGAATACACTCTCTTTCAGTTCATCCCAAAACCGCAGAAGCTTGAACTCATTGTGCGTCAGGCTACTGAATGTGGTGTAAAAAATATTGTTCCTGTAATAAGTGAATACACAGAAAAGGGTAGTATTGCAGCTCTTGCTGGTGGAAAAAAGGAACGGCTTGAACGAATTGTACGGGAGGCACGTCAGCAAAGCGGTTCCCCTGTTGATACAACAATTTTTGACCCTGTTACAGTTGAACAGGCAATAGAAATCTGGAATAAAATAAAAGAAGAGGCAGATGGAGATGCTGCGGGATATGTGCTTTCTGAACGAACGGTGGAAGAGCCTTTTGGTCGTTTTAAAGATAAGCCCCCGGCTGCTGTCTGCATTGTTTGTGGAAATGAAGGCGGAATCAGTCCTGATGAGCTTGAGCTTTTAACAAAAAAAGCACTCTTATACCCCGTACATTTTTCCGTTAATATACTTAGATGCGAAACAGCGGCTCTTTATGGATTAGCGGCTGTTCAAACTGCAATAACTGGTTTTTAGGTGGGTAATATGTCTATAGAAAGAATCAATTTATTAGGGGTTCCAGTTGATGTTTGTGGGCCAGAAAATCTTGAGGCCGCAGTTCTTGAGCTTTTGGCAAAGCCTGGAACAAAACAGATAATCTTCCTTTCAATCTGGGATTTACTTAAAGCCAGACGCAAGAACGATTTTTCGGAATGTGTTCAAAATGCAGATCTTGTTCTGCCAATTTCTAAGAGTATTTTAAAAGGTGCACGCTTCTTAAAAAAGCCTGTCCCTGTTCGATATAATCCTTTTAATGCGGTAATTCAGATTCTTGGAATTCTTGATTCTCATTATAAATCACTCTATCTTTTGGGCTCTCACAAAAAGACTTTAATGAAAGCCGAAAAGAATGTTCACGACACATTCCCTGGTCTTAAAATTGTAGGCCGCTATGTTGGTTATTATTCAAAGCAGGACGAAGATGATATTGTTCAGGCAATCTTTAAATCTCAACCATCGCTTGTTCTTGTGAGTGAAGGTATTAAAGATAAAAACTGCTGGGCATACAAAAGACGAAACCGTTTTTCTTCGAGCATCTTCCTTTATTATAAAGACAGCTTTGGTATTTTTTCTGAACGCATCAAGCGTGTAAACGAAAAGACCTTTGAAAAGGGGCACGAAGTTTTTGTAGAAGTTCTTCACAATCCTTTTAAAATCTTCCTGCTCTTCCCATATTTCTGGTATAAGACAGTGCTCCTGTGGTATAAGCTTTTCAGAAAATAAGATTTGTACCCGGAGTTAAACTATGAAGCTTGAAAAAATCGTAATTGTCCTTGATCATCCTGATGAAAGCCGGAACATTGGTGCCGCATGCCGTGCAATGGCAAATAATGATATAAGCGAATTACGCATTGTTGGTAATAAAAGCGATTACGATATTGAGCACATTCATGTTCTTGCAATTCATGCCGGAGCGATTTTTGATAATGCAAAGTTTTATGATTCTATAAAAGAAGCAACTGCCGACTGTACAGTTTGTGCGGGCACAACAAGGCGTAGCGGTAAAAAACGCGGAAAGCTTTTATTGCCGGAAGAGTTTGCAGATCAGATGAGTCGTGTTACAGAAGAAGACGCAAAAATTGCAGTTGTGTTTGGCAATGAACGCACTGGCCTTACAGATGATCAGCTTGAACAGTGCACAGCGGGAATTACAATTCCTTCAAGCAATAATTTTGGTTCATTAAATCTAAGTCATGCGGTGCAGATTATCTGCTATCATCTTTTTAGAAAAAAGCTTTCTGAACGAGAAGGTGGCTATAAAGGTGTAACTCCAGTTTCGCTCCAGAGAATTGATCAGACTGTTCAAAGAGTTACAGATGACATGCAGGAAATAGGATTTTTTAAAATGCCAGGCCGCGAGGATATGGAAAACTTCTGGCGTTCAATTTTATCGCGTTCTGCAATTACCGAAAGTGAAGCGCAGTATCTTGAAAAGACATTTTCAAAAATTGCGGGGCTTTCAAAAAAGAAAAAAAATGTGTTAGAATAGAAAAAATCGTTGAGGTCTGAATGAAATTCTACGGAGAACTTTTAGTTATCATTCTTTTGCTTGTTGCTAACGGGCGTATTCTTTTTATTAAAAACGCTAAAAAAGATTCTCTTGTTATGCTCAGCCCGTTTGCGTTTCTTCTTTCTATAATCCAGATTTTGAACTGGGGAGTTGATATTGTAACACTCCTTACTCTTGTTTTAAGTATTCTTGTTCTTCTTTCAAACTTCCATGCGCTTTTCAGATATTCAGAGCGGCTCTACATTGACCATTACAGTATTCTTATGAAGTTCTGGTCTGTTCTTACAATTCTTTTGTCGCTTGTGCTTCTTGCGGGAACAGTTTATTTTAAGCCTGTTGAATATGACAGCCAGAAGCTTGGTATAACAGAAAATGTAATTCGTTATGAAGGCAGCTTCCGTTCTGGGTTTGAAGAAGCTTCAAATATTAAAATCGCAAATCTTTTTCTTTCTGAATTCAAGCCAGAAGGAAATGAAAACCGTTCACCAAAACAGGTAGTTCTTTTTATTCCAGATAAGCGCGGGGACACATATTATTACAAGCCGTATCTTCAGCATCTGGCACGCGAAGGTTTTGTAGTTCTTTCGGCCGATTTTTTCTGCAGCGATTGCAGATGGCGCCATTCGCTTGGGGATCTTAAGATTTGTCGAAGAACTGCAATGGTTATTGATTACCTTATAAAGCCGCAGCGCTTTATGATGCAAAAGGAATTTTACACTTACAATATCCTTCAGGAATTGGGCGCAATGAATAAGCTTATTGCTGAACGATATGGCGAAGATACAAAAATCTTTATTGTTACAGATCAGATGGGAACTGTAGCGGCTCAGGATTTTATGTCAAAAAATCAGGAACGAATAACTGATATTTATGATCTTGCTACGATTCCGGAATATAAAACCTCAGGCTTTGGCGTAATTGCACAGACAGATGGTATTCTTGCAATGATGATGGACGTTCCCCGCGATAAAGAGGGATTCTACACAAAATACATGGTCATGCAGACAAAGAAAGCAATCTTTAATTCAAAGAAGTAGAGGAGGCGCTATGACTCTTGCAGAATTTGATACTTACATAAACTCATTTCTTCGCAAAGAAGATTTTGACAAGGATATTTCGCTAAACGGAATTCAGATTCAAAACAGCCAGCCTTCTTCTAAACAGATTAGAAAAATTGCTTTTGCAGTAGACGCATGTGAAGCAACTGCAAAAGCTGCTGTAGCCGCTGGCGCTGATGTTCTTTTTGTTCATCATGGTTTGTTTTGGGGTCACTGTCAGACAATCACTGGCAGTTTTTATAAACGCATTTCGACTTTTATTAAAAATGACCTTGCACTTTGCGCCTATCATATTCCGCTTGATGCAAATAATCCTTATGGAAATAACTATGGTCTTGCAGAACGACTTGGCCTTGTAAACTGCGAACAGTTTGGTTCCTGGCGTGGAATGATTCTTGGAGTAAAAGGCGAGGTCCCTGCTGAATGTACAATTGATGATCTTGTAAAAAAACTCATGCGCCCTGGAAAAGAACCTCGAGCCATCCTTAATTTTGGAAAATCAAAAATTAAAACAGTTGGTATAATAAGCGGTGGTGCCAGCGAAGATGTTGCTGATGCCGTAGAAGAAGGTCTTGACTGCTACATAACCGGCGAGTTTGCCCACGAAGACTATCACTTTGCCCAGGAAATGGGAATCAACGTAATTGCCGGCGGCCACTATGAAACAGAGACTGTTGGCGTTTCGCTTGTCATGGAAAAGGTCCAGAAAGAAACCGGCCTTGAGTGCGTGTTTATTGATGTGCCTACGGGGCTGTGATCCAATAGTAACAATGACATTTTTTCCAATTTCTGTTATAATTTGATTTATGGAAAAAAACATTAAAAGTAAATTGCTTCCACTCGTTCTTGCTGTGGTGGTGATTGTTTTGGATCAGATTACAAAGGCGCTTGTGTGCCGATTTATTCATGTAAATACTATTGGGACTCAGTTTTTGGGCGATTTTCTGCGCATAATTCATGTGCGAAATCCTGGAGTGGCTTTTAGCTTTGGCGCTCGCTGGTCTGATGCTGTCAGACGCCTTGCTTTTTCAGTTATCCCTATAATTGTTCTTGGTATTGTGCTTGGTGTGTATTTTAGAAATAATGATTTTACTAAACTTCAGCGCTGGGCAATTTGCGGAATTGTAGGCGGTGGTTTTGGAAATATTATAGACAGAATTTTCCGTCCTGCTGGAGTAGTAGATTTTATTGATGTAAAATTCTATGGACTTTTTGGGCTTGAACGCTGGCCTACCTTTAATGTTGCAGATTCTGCGGTTGTTGTTTGCGGAATCATGCTTGTCATTTCTTTTATAGTTTCAATCATTAAGGAAAAGAAAGGGGAGGAAAAATAAATGAACGGCGAAATGGATGAATTAGACGAAAAGGAACGCGAAAAACGCAAGAATGATCAGATTGAATATCGCAAAAGACAGAAGGCATCGAACCTGTTTTTGTTTCTTGGAACAATCTGCGAAATTGTCATAACAATGGCTTTTGTTTTCTTGTATTTTATTCTCGCAGTAGTTATTGTAAGCAAGCTTCCTGAAAGTGCACAGCAGATTACATATAATATTCTTTTGATTATTGCTTTTCTTGGTGGCCTTGTTTCGGGCTTTTTTGTATACAGATTTCTTGGACGCCTTGTTATTAGCAAAATGAAGCTTGAAGATAAGCTCCGTGAGGATGTTTTGAATCAGTTTAAGACTCGTAAGCAATTCAAAGAAGATTACGAAAAGAAAAAGAACAGGTAGTTATGGAAAAATACGGAATTATTGGAGCAATGGAATCGGAAGTTTGTAAGCTTTGCGATGACCTTGTTGGTAAAGAAATTATTGAATATGCAGGCCTTCGCTTTTTTACAGGCATCCTTGAAGGAAAAGATGTCGTAATTGTAAAAAGCGGAATTGGTAAAGTAAATGCAGCCTTGTGTGCTCAGGCTCTTGTTCTTAAATTTAATGTAACAAAAATAATCAATACAGGAATTGCGGGTGCTTTTGCTAAAGGCCTTGGCGTTTTTGATTTTGTAGTTTCAACCGCTGCTGTTTATCATGATTTTGATACAACAGCCTTTGGATATAAAGCTGGTCAGGTTCCCGGAATGCCGGAAAGCTTTGCTGCCGATGCACAGCTTGTAGATACCGCAATTACTGCTTTTGAAAAAACTGAGTTTGCAAAACAGCATAAGATTGTAAAAGGCATTGTTGCAAGCGGAGATCAGTTTATTTCTGATTCTGGCGTAAAGAAAACAATTCAGGCAAATTTTGAACCGGCTTGTGTAGAAATGGAAGGCTGTGCAATTGCTCATACCTGTTATATGAACAAGGTTCCGTTTGTAATTGTTCGCTGTATGTCTGATATGGCCGATGAATCTGTTGAGCAGACATACGCTTTTAATGAAGATGTTTGTGCAGCTGCGTGTGCATGCTTTGTAAAGAAAATTATGGAAATCAGTGAGTGAGGTTTTAATATGGAAAAAAAATATAACGTAGATTCTTTTAATCTGGACCATACTAAGGTTACGGCTCCCTTTGTTCGTCTTGCTGCAAAAAAGGTTGGCGAAAAAGGTGACATCGTTACAAAGTTTGATATTCGCTTTTGCCAGCCAAATAAGGAGTTTATGACCACTGGTGCCATTCACACACTTGAACATCTTATGGCTGAATATATCCGTGATGAAATGGAAGGCGTAATTGATTTGTCTCCTATGGGCTGTAGAACAGGTTTTTATTTTACAGTCTGGGGTGACCGTTCCGAAGAAGAAATTGCCGGCCATCTTATGAACGTTCTTAAAAAGGTTGCAGTATGGGATAAGCCTGTTCCTGCTACAACAGAACAGGAATGCGGAAACTATCGTGACCACGATCTTGAAGGCGCAAAAAAATATGCTGCTGCATGGGTAGCAGGAATAGAGAAGAAAGGCTGGAACGCATTTATTTAGTAGAATATGAATATTCTTCATAAATTCAAAGAAACTGCGGTCTCTGTTCTGCCGGTAATGGCAATTGTTTTTTTGTTAGGCTTGACTATCGTGCCGCTTGAGCCGCTATTGCTTCTTCGATTTTTTATAAGTGGAATATTACTGATTATTGGTCTTACTGTATTTTTGCTTGGTGTAGATCTTGGTATTCAGCCAATGGGTGAGCGTTGTGGTGCTGCCCTTACTAAAAAGAAAAGTCTGTGGCTGTTGCTTGCCGCCGCTTTTATAATTGGATTTATTGTTACTGCTGCCGAGCCTGATATTCAGGTTTTTGGAGACCAGGTACGCAGTGTTTTTCCTTTTGTAAATAAAACTTCATTCACATTTGTTATTGCGGGCGGAGTAGGCATTTTTATAATGCTGGGTCTCCTTCGCACTGTTACAAACCTTTCTCTTAAATGGACTCTTTTTATTTCATATACAATTCTTTTTGTTGTAGCATTTTTTGCGTCTGATGCTTTTATTGCAATAGGCTTTGATTCTGGCGGTGCTACAACAGGTCCGATGACTGTTCCTTTTATAATGGCCTTGGGACTTGGTGTTTCTTCTGTTCGTGCCGGTAAAGATGATAACTCTTTTGGTTTGACAGGGGTTTCTTCTGTAGGCCCTGTTCTTGCAGTTTTGATTTATGCGATTGTGGTGAATAAGGCGGGCTTTGGTGCAGGCGGCCCTTCGTCAGGCTCAGGGACCGCGAATGCATTGTCCGTGGCGCCTGAGCTTGTCGAAGGACAACAGTTTGCATCAATCTCTGCAATCATCCTATCTGCTCTTCACGAATCTCTTACTTCTATTGCGCCTTTGTTCGGGCTTTTTATAATCTTCCAGATTTTTCTTTTGAAAATGACAGCCCGTCAGGTAATCCGTATGCTCATTGGTTTTGCCTATAGCTTTATTGGCCTTACAGTTTTTCTTGCGGGTGTATATGGCGGATTTATGCAGACAGGAAAAGTCCTTGGCGAATCGTTTGGTGCTCTTGCTTTTACAAAAGGCGGAGTGTGGACCTTCCTGCTCATATTAACAAGCGTTCTTCTTGGAGCAATTATTGTTTGCGCAGAGCCTGCAGTCTGGTGTCTTAGTGAACAGGTAGAAACTGTAAGCGGCGGTACAATCAAACGAAAAATGCTTCTTGTTTTTCTTTCTATTGGAACTTCTATTGCAATTGGTCTTGCAATGTGGAGGGCAATTGCGGGCTTTAATATTAAGCTCATACTTGTACCTGGTTATATAATTTCAATGCTTCTTATGCTCTTCTGTCCTGAGCTTTTTACGGGCATTGCGTTTGATTCAGGTGGTGTTGCATCGGGACCACTAACTTCTACCTTTGTGCTCTCATTTGCGTTAGGGGCTGCTAACAGTTCATCGGGCAGTAATGATTCATTTGGTGTAATTGCGCTTGTTGCCATGATGCCTCTTATTGCAATTCAAATAATGGGAATTGTTTATAAAATAAAAACCTCAAAAAATCAAAAGCAGGGAGGTCAAAGTGTATAAACTCATTACGTGCATTGTCCCTCACAATAGCGGGGAACTGATTACAAATGCCGCAAAACAGGCGGGTGCAGGTGGTGGCACAATTATCATGGGGCGGGGAACTGCTTCTAACAGTGTTCTTCAGCTGCTTGGTCTTGGTGATACTTCAAAGGATATTACCATGAACATAGTTGATGATTCTTTGGCTCCACAGGTCTGCAAAAGCATTGAAGAAACTTGTGCCGATAAAAAATCTCATTTTGGAGTACTGTTTACAAGAAATGTTTCTGACTTTGCAAAAGCCGGAAGTACAGAAAAATCAAAGGTGACGGCTGACGCTGACAAGCCAACTACTTCAGAAGAAAAATCAGGAGATCAGAATATGGAAAAATATGAAGCAATAAATATCATCGTAAATAAAGGATATGCAGAAGATGCAATGGCTGCCGCAAGAAAAGCAGGTGCGGGCGGTGGAACAATAATTGGTGCCAGAGGAACTGCAAAAGAAGGAGATTCAACTTTCTTTGGTGTAGAAATTGTTCCAGAAAAAGAAATGCTTATGATTCTTGTTCCGAAGGATAAAAAAGAAGCTGTTGTAAATGCAGTGTCGTCTTTGAGTTGTTTTGAAAAAGCGGGAAGCGGAATTATCTTCTGTCAGAACGCGCATGATTTTACGTTGCTGGGCAGGAAGTAATTATTTCACAATAAATTGAATTGTCTGCTGCTCTTCGCCGCAAATTACGGTGCAAGAGTGTTCACCCTTTTCTACCGGTAGAGAAAATACAAAAGGTCGTTCTACTGTCTGATATTGTTCATTGTCATAATAAACATCAAGCGAATTTTCTGCCCCTCCAAAAACTTCAACCGAAACAGCCTGTTTTTCTTTATGTAACTGCGAATAATAAAAAAGCGCATTATTCTTTGGCGTTTGAATAGATAAAGGCGCAGTGTTGTAATTTATTTGGACGTCTGGCTTTGTTGTTCGTGCCCACTGCTGGTATTCTGGCGGATATAAAGTTTGTAGGGTTCCGTCTTTTTCTTTATGCCAGCTGCAGGTTTCCATTTCATCAAGAAAATCATTCAGGCAATATTCATATACTTTCGCAGGGCAATCTGGTCCAGCTTTCATTCCGCTGAGCGAACAGATTTTTTGTTTTGTCCAGTTCTGAGGTTCTGGGAATTCCATCTCTTTAAGTTTCTCAGGCGAAGGAGTTTTTTCGCCATAAACATAATCAAGCAGCTTTCTTGCAGTCCATGCAGGCAGGGAGCTTCCTGTTTTTCCAATTACTGTTTGACCGCTGAAGTTTCCCATCCACACTCCAATTGTGTAATCCTTAGTTGCGCCAAGTGCAATAATATTCTGATACTGATTTGAAGTTCCTGTTTTAAAAATGGCTGGATATGAAGTTTCAAAAGTTTGCGAATAACCAAAGCCTAATGCACGCGCTGCTTTATCAGAAAGGATTGAACAGATAAGACGTGCTGTGTCTTCTTCATAAATCTGTGCTCCGCTAAAATCTTTTCCATCGCGGACAAAAACTGCAAAGGCGGGAACGAGTTCTTTTAATGAAACTTCACCTGCTCCAAGTGCAAGTCCTAAATCTGCATTTTTTCCTGTGCGTCTTAAAGATTCAAATCCTAGCGCATAAAGTTTTTCAAGGTAGTTATTAACGCCTAACTGTGCGAGTATACTTACTGCAGGAACATTCAAACTAGAAGCAAGAGCAATTCTAAAGCGAACAGGCCCGTTATATCTGTTGTTAAAGTTCGAAGGAATATAAAGCTTTTCTTCTCCAAACTCCTGCGGAATATCTGCAAGAATTGAGGACGGTGTATAAAGCGGCCTACCATCAGAATCTTTTGTTTCTAGTGCAAGTGCATATAAAAAAGGTTTCATCGAACTTCCAGGCTGATTGTTTACAAGAACACCATCAATCTGGCCATTGTGTGCATCATCAAAAAAATCGGCACTGCCAACCCAAGCCAGAGGCAGTCCTGTTTTATTTTCTATAAGCAAAAGACTTGCATTTGAAATGCGGCTGCCCTGTGCCTGTAAAAGCGCGTCATTAAGAAGCTGCTGCGCGTAAAGTTCCAGTTCAAGATTTATAGAAAGAGTGACGGAATTGCTGGCAGGGTCGTAGGCCTGTGCTCTATCAAAACCCTCTACCTGTCGCAAATATCTTATATAATGTGGTGCCTCATACGGATACGAAAAAACTTCTTTTGGTAAAAACTGTTCAAACTCTTGCAGCGTCAGTTTTTTATGAAAAATCTTGTTGTAAAGCTCGCACGCACGCTCTGCACAGTTTGCTTTATTTTTTATGGGATCATAAAAAGTAGGGTTTCTTGGAATTACAGCAAGGCAACAAAGTTCCTGAGGTAAAAGAGTTTGAGCCGGACGTCCATAAAAAGTTCTGGCGGCTGAAGCAAGTCCTGTAGCACCATGTCCAAAATAAAGACTGTTCAAATATGTTTCAAAAATCGTCTTTTTTGTATGCTTTGCTTCGATTACATTTGCGTAAAAAATATCATGAAGCTTTCTGTGAACTGTAAGTGTGTTATCTTCATTCACCATTTTTACAAGCTGCATTGTAATTGTTGAACCACCACGCACAATCTGTTTGCCACCAGCATTCTGGAAAAAAGCACTTACAAGGGCAGGGTAATCAACCCCGTTGTGAATATAAAATCGCTTGTCTTCTGTTTTTACAAAGATTTTTTTTATGTCTTTGGTTATCTGGTTGCCGGCAAGCTTTTCGCGGCGGCCTCCATTTTCCAATGAAGTAACCTGTAAAAGTTTACCCTGAGAATCATAATAAACAGTCGAATATGGACGAGATTTTAATTCTTTAAGAGGATCATAGCGAACAGTCAGCAGTGCAAGGCGAATTACAATATTAATTGTAATTACGCCAAGTACTACTGCTATAAGAACTTTTATTCTATGATGCATAAGTAGCCGTCACCACGACCGAATGTTTCTGGTTCATACATACATTCAGCTTGAACTGGTGGAACAGGATAAATACCTCTTCGTGCAGCTCTAAATGTAAAGTTTACAGTCGCAGTTCCAGAACCAAAGGAATCCCAGAAGAACTGTACTTCGTTATCGCGGATTGTTTTATTGCTGAGCCAGTGTCCCCATGAAAAATCGTTCTTTTCTTCTACTGTTCCTGTTGTTACAAGTGAAGAATCAAGAATCTCTGCTCCCGAAGGAATTGGGGCTCTCAAAGCAAGATATTCACGCTTCTTATGAGTTTCTACAGTTATAGAAGCTTTATAAATTTTTCCGCTTGTAAGATTCAAAAGACAATCTGCGCTGTTAGATTTATTCACAACCTCATCAGTCTCGGAATCAATAATTGTATAAGTAACCTTTACACCTTCATCTCGGGCAGTAAGATATTCATCTGGCATTGCATAGCGCATCTGCATTGTGTAATACAGATTACCAGTTCCGTCTTTTTTGAAGGTAACATCTGCAGGTGTATCTGGTGTAAGGCTGCTAAGAATATCTCCTTCAAAAGTGAGTTCAAGCTTTTTAGGCTTTGCATTTGCACCCTTGAAGTTTTCTCCTAAGAGCTCTTTACCGTTAAGAGATACAGTTCCCTTGTAGTTAGTATCATCTAACTTGCGGCCTTTGATGTATGTATAAATTGCTTCAAGAACTCGTGAAGTAGTTGCAGTATTCTGCCAGTAACCATGACTTTGATTCTGCATGAGTGTGTAAATGAGTTTATCAATCATCTGGTCATTTGGATTAAGCTTGCAAAGAAGTTCAAGAATCAAAGCCATCTGTTCAGAATCAGAGTTGTACCATTCCCACATATTGCTTCTTGATTTACGAATAACAGAAACTGTGCGTCCGTCAATCTGCAGGTAGTCGCGGATTTCCTGTGCAATAGTTTTGGCTTCTGTGGAATCTCCGTTACTGCCTGCAAGATATGCAAACGCAATAAGCGCATTTGTTGAAAGACTAAGGTCCTTTCGTTTTGCATAAAGATTCTGCTGAATAACATTCATGTTTGGTTTGCCTAACAGAGCATGGATGTAGCAGGCATAAGCTCTTTCGTAGTCGTAATGAATGTCAGTCTTCTGTGCAAGTTCTCTGCGGATATAGTTCAACAGATTATCAATGTTGTAACCAAAATCATCAGGTTTATAACCGCGCTCAAGAGCCAGTGCATAAATATATGCCATTCTTAAACTTACATACAATGAAGGATAATCTCCATTTGGCCAGTAAGGGAAGCCTCCTTCATTAAGCTGATACATTCCCCAGGTTTTCAGGTAAGATTTAACTAACGTTTCAACATTTGAAATCTCAGAGTTCAAACCAAATACATCAATATATTCTCCAAATGCAATGAGAGGAAGAATCTTGCTTGACTGCTGCTCCAGACATCCATAAGGATATGCAAACAGATAATTTACAGAGCTTCCAAGCATGCCAAGACGAGTTGCATCAATTGTAAATGAAAGGTCTCCGCGTGCATCTTTAGCAAAGCCTGGAATTACAAGCTGCTCTACTGATTTTCCTGTTGTGCTTTCGTTGTTAATTGTGCCTAACGTTGCAACAGTTTCGTATGTATAAGTTTTTTCAATCTTAATTGGAGAGTTGAGTTTTTCATTAAATATATCAGAGTTTACTGTATAAACAAGTTCTACAGTTCCCGTTTTTTCGGCAGCAATATTAAAGTAAACAACAGAAGAATCTCCTGGTGCTACATAAATCTTATTAGTAGCTGGCCCATCTATAGAAGCTTGTCCTGGAATTGTAATTCTTCCTTCGCGTTCATCCTGTGCAGTATTTTTTGTAGGAGTTCTTGTTTCAAGAGAAATTGTTATTTCATGACCCTTTGCATCAAGGTTTGTAACAAGAACACCACATTCTGCAGTATCGCGCTCGCGGAGCTTTCTTGGCTGTACCTGCTGAACGTTAATTGGATTCTGGACAACAAATTCATCTTCTTTAAGAGAGAACAAATCATCCTTTACACCAAAAGCAGTGATTCTGTAAGTTGTAAGGCTGTCTGGAACCTTAAAGGTAACAGTTGCTTTACCATTTTTGTCTGTAACAACTTCTGGTTCAAATACTGCTGTAGGTCTGAAATCCTTTCTTTCATCTTCATCCTTTTCTTCATCAGAGTCGCCACCCTGCAAATCCTTTATGCTGTATGTAACAGGATCCATGAGCAGTGCGCGTGAATCACCACCTCGAACTCTAAGAGGGAAGTTGCTTGTTGAATAGAAATAATCAATTGGATTTGGAACATGGTAATTGATTAAATCAAGAACACCACGGTCTACAGCCATTACTGTAAGCTCTGCATTGCTCAAAGGTTTTCCACCTTTTGTAGCAGTCAATGTAAGAGTAGCCATTTCGCCTGGTTTGTAAGAAGGCTTGTCTGTTTCAACTGTAACAGAGAAAGCCCTTACATAAGGATTTACAAATACAGGAGTTACACCAAAATATCCTTTAGGCTTGTCTAAGTCTGGCTCACCGTATTGATGTGTTGGCTGTCCCTGACGAACAGAGTAAGAAGAAACTGCAACATAGAATACAGGAACGAACTTAGAAGAAACTGGAACTTCAATTACATTTGAAGGTGAATCAAAGTGTCTGATTTCTTCAGAGAAAATACCTTCCCGTTCAATTGTAATCAGGTAATCACCTTCTGGAAGAGGGCTTTCCATAAGAATCTGTGCCTTGTCTCCAGGATTATACTGCGACTGCTCCGGAGTAAGATTAATTGCTTCGGAATTGTAATCATTGTAGCGGTAGAAGTCACCGCCAGTTACATAAAATCCATATTGGGTTATAACAGTTCCATCTTCTTTATCTTTACCTGTAACTGTGAGTGTGTACCAGCCGGAATTAGTTGGAGTAAGCGAAAGTGTTCCTGTTGCAGAAGCACCGATATTTATTGTTCCGCTTGCTTCTTCAATATCCTGTCGCTCGTAACGCGAGTACAAAGTATTATCAACACTCTGCTCGTGGATAACTGTCCATTCTTCACGCATGAGCTTGTAAGAAAGAGAAGAAACCTTCTGAATAGGATTAACCAGAGAGTTTCCTTTTACATCTGTAAGAATATATGGGAAATCAATTTTTGTGTTAGTCTTAGCAAACCCGGAAGATCCTGCAGAACGTTTTACACCAACGTAGAATTTCGCAGGGTGAACTGTGATGTTTGCAGCAGTAGAAATGCGCTGATTTGAAACATCTGTTACGCTTGATTCAACTCTGTAAGAATAAGTGCTTCCGTCTGTAATCTTTTCTGAAGTACATGAAAGAGATGCCTTTCCTTCTGCACTGAGTTTTCCTTTTGAATCTGAATAATACATTCTGTAAGAATAAAGATCAGGACCAAAAGAAAATCCTTTTGTTTCCGGAGTTTCAAAGCTGATGTTTTGCGCCTGCTTATTCCATACAGTATTGTATTCGGCTCCACTCAAAGCACCGCCTGCAAGATATTCTGCAGAAAGCTCTGCTGTAAGAGTGTCTCCGCTGTAATATGTAATTTCCGGTACAGAAATAGAAGCGGTAGTTTTTACGCGTTCAAACTCTGCAATCTGGAAATTAATTCTTTCAACAGAATACTGGTCTGCATCATCGCGGTGATATTTAATTGTATAATATCCCGGCTTCTGGTCATCAGGAATTTTAAATGAACCGTAGAATCCGCCTGAAGAAGAAAGTGTGCCGGAAATTTCTGGAGTGATTTTTTCTCCGTTCCACCAGCCTTCTTCTACATTAATAGTGTAGCTTCCTGAGTGAACATTAAGAGCGCCAAGAATCTGATCTCGGTCAATTCCACGGTAAGTAACAGTTTCTCCAGGTCTGTAAACTCCGCGGTCGACAAACATAAAGGTTCTTTGAATTGCTTTACGTGCATCGTGTCTTGAAGCGGTTGGAACTCCGTCTCTCCAGGTGTTATGAGAAGTTGGAGAGAATACCGCTTTGTCATCGCCCTTTGCAACATATACAATAAGATTATCCTGATAGCTGTAATCGTAATCGTGATTTCGTTCATAAGCAGCAATCTGTTCTTCTGTATAATTAATTATTGCAAGACCATTCTTGTCTGTTTTTCCCTGAGCAAGAATGTGGTTCAAAGGATCATCAGTAAGCCTGCTGCATTCATTCAAAACATAAACATCTGCATCGGCAACGGGCTTGTTTGTAGAAAGACTTCGAACCATAACAACAGCACGGTTAATTCCCATACGAGTTGTAATTCCAAGGTCAGTTACTTGAATTGTGAGAATGTTGTCGTCGTCTTTTGTATATTCTTCGCCATCCCAATAATCAATGTCTTTGTATTCTGTATGTGCATCAAATCGAACAAAGCCATAGCCGTTTTTAAGATAAGGATCAAGTTCAATTTCTTCAAAGTGGCGTCTGTTCTTTTCTGCATCATTTATGTAAATAGGATTTTCACGAGAGATATTTTTATCGCTTGTATAAAGAGGATTTTGAACACCGCGAATCATATAGTAAGAGCTGTCCAAAACATTCTGATGTTCATAAATCAATTTGTGCGGGAACTGGGCCTCGAGCATGCGGGCACCGTAATCAAGATAATTAACGTATGCTTTTACAGGACGGGTTTTGAAAGTGTAATAAAGAGTTCCGTTTCCGTCGTTGTACATCTGACCATAAATATCTCTAAAGCCATTCTGTATGTAAAGATAATATGTTGAGTTGAGCTCAAGCGGAAGGCTGTGAATTGTAAGGTAACGTCCATTTATTACAATATTATCTTTTGTAAGCTTATAAATATTACCGTTTGTGTCGTGCACAGTGATGTTCTCAATTACAGAAGCTTCATCTGGAATTTGAGTGAAAATAACCTTAAGAGGATTTCCCATGTTTCCGTCTGTGTAATCTGTATAATCACTTACTTTTACACGGTCAAACGGCTGAAGTGTTTTGAATGTGGAAGTTTTTGAATCATCTGTTGTGCGGATAGAAATAACGCTGTTGTGAGGAATGTATCCGTTGATTGTTACAATAAAGGAATTTGTTGTTCCTGCTTCTTTATTGCATTCAGGTTCGTTATTCCACCAGCTGAAGGATTTATTTGAAAAATCAGGTTCAACCGAAATTGAAGATGATGTGTAAAGATTGTTGCCTGCTTTAATTACAAGCTTGTTTGCAAGCGATTCTGCTTTTAATAGATAGTTAGTTCTAACAAACACGCGGTTTTCGTACGCTGGAAGAGCACCTGTTGTGTTATCGTAGGCGCACATGTTTTCTTTTATGTAGCCGCCCCAGATTTGTTTGATTTGTACAGGTTCTGCGTCTGTCTTAAAAGTTGTTTCGCCGCGTATAGAATTTCCGTAAATTGATTTTAGCTGAGGGTCAACCTTGATGGTGTAGGTAACAGAAGGATCGGCTGCTTCTTCTGCTTCAAAGCTGATGTGCTGTGTGCCGTACCAGTGGAAAGTTCCTTTAAGCTTTGGTGTGATTGTAACAACATCTGATGTGCTTGAAGGAGCGTCTAAAGCGGTAAGGGCGCGCACTGGCTGAGTAAATATTACATAGAACTGTGGAAATCTTGCTTCTGATACAACGCTTTTTTTTGGGCCCCAGTCTTCTACTCTTAATTCAAGACCCGAAAGATCTTCATCTTCTGTCTGTTTTTTTTCGGCGCTGTAAAGATTAAACTTTTTGCGTTCAGAAGAATACTTTGTTTTGTATTCATCAAGCTTTCTGATTTTTGGAATTACAGAAGTTGATTCCTTGTCTTTTTTTGATTTCTTATTTTTTGCGCTTGAGGTGTCGTTCTGAATCTGAAAATTCTCAGGCTCTTCTGCAGAAAAATCAAGGTTGAAGAATGAAGCCATTGAATCAAAGGTTGCACGTCCTTCGTTTGCAGAAACCCGGATTGCTTCTGCGCCTTTTGATTTTGCTTTGCGTTTGATATTAAAGGTAGCTTCGCCATTTCCCTGAGAAACTGCTTCTTTCTTTTTGCAGGAGATTGTAAGAAGTGCTGCTGCAATCATTAACACAGAAAGTACTGTGGCTCCGGGTTTTGTTATTCCAAACTTTTTCATTTTTCAGCTCCTGTTGTTTGATTGTTTGTTATATTTTTAGCAGTCCATTTTAAAACTGCTATTGCATATTTCATTTGATTTTCAGGCATGAAGACGTAATACTTTTTCTCAATTTCTTCAAACTTTGCTCCAATTGTCATTACTGTAGAAGTAGTTTCTGAAACAGAGAAAATTGCATCAATTGGAATTTCTATTCCTTCAGAAAGCGTTAGAATTGCCACTCGCTGATTTGTAATTACAAAGTTGCCTTCGTTTCCTTTTTGAATTGTTTCTGTTGCAAAATTGATTTTTTCTCCTTCATTTAAATCAAGACGAAGAAAGTGAACCATAGGCATTTTTGAATCTGGCGTTAAAGGCAGCTTGTATTTGTTTGTGTCAACATAAGGATTTTCGTATTTTGATTTTCCCTTTGAACGAAGGTTCTGCATTATTATAAGAAAGAGCATAAAGCCAAAAAATAAAATAGGGTAAATGAATTTAGGGGAACCCTTGCCCTGTGACTGCTGAACACTCTTTGGAACACGATCACTTAAAGGCTGATTTTGATTATTTGAATTCTTTTTCTTTCCGCCTGATGACTTTGAAGAACCAGAGCCCTTTGCACCGCTTCCAGAATCAAAGGCTGTATATCCGCTGTTTGAACCAAACGGAAGAGAAATGCCTCCAGTGTTAATTGCAGGCTTTACAAAAAAAATAAATGCGAGCAACGCTGCATAAAATGCTGTAAACGAAAGTGTAAGAATAATCTTAGTTTTTTTCTTCCATTGGGTGTAGTAAAGCATGAGAACAATTCCAAGCGGGATGCACAGAATTGAAACAAAGCAGGCTATAGTAATGATTGAAAATAGTTTACTTTTTGACATTCAAACTCCATACCGTATGTAAGTTTTAAGTTATCTTTATTTAAGATATCACTTATTGTACCACAAATAGGAGTAGCCAACAATGGCAAAAGTATGAGGGTATCTGCATAAGAAGCAGCAAGATTTATGTCGTGTACAGATAAAAGAATTCCAATTCCTTTTTCGTGCGCAAGGGTGTGAAGCTTTTTCAAAAGCCATGGCTCATAAACAAAATCAAGATTAGCAGCCGGTTCGTCAAGTAAAATAAAATCGGCTTCCTGGCATATTGCCCGTGCTATGCGTGCCTTCTGAAACTCTCCGCCCGAAAGTGAATGGACAGGCCTTTGTGCAAGAGAATCAATCTGGAGTTCGCGAAGAGCATCGTCTGCAAGCTGTTCATCCTCTTGTGTATAAAAGCCGTTTTTTGTGTGGCAGAAGCGTCCCTGAAGCACAAGCTCACGAACTGTAAAATCCCAGGTGGAATATTCGTTTTGCTGCATAAAGGCAACTGTTTTAGCTGCAGTTTTTCGTGGAAGTTTATGCAGACACAGGGCATCAATTACATTGGGATTATTAAGAGTCTGTAAGGAACTTCTTTGAGAAACTGTTCCCTGTAATACCTTGAGACTTTGATCTGGAACCCCTGCAAGAATAGAAAGAAGAGTAGATTTTCCACAGCCGTTTGGTCCGCACAGGCAGGTCAGTTCTCCCTGTTTAATAGAAACAGAGACATTTTTGAGAACAATTTTTTTTCCGTAATAGGCAGAAAGCCCCCTAAGAACAAGCTCCCGGTTCATAAAAAATATTATACATGATATACAAAATCAGGGCAAACAAGAAAAAAAAAATTGCATTAAATCGTTTTAATTTTTTTTGAAATTGCCGGCAAATCTTGACGTGTCTGATGCTTGTAGTAAAATAAAATTACTATGAAAAGATCTGGGAAAAAATCATTTTTAATTTTCTTATTTGTAATTTTGACTTCTCTTGCCGGAATCTGGGCAGAAAATAAGACCTTAGCTCCCGATTCTGAGCATGTTAAAAAGCTTGGAAGAACCTATGAACATTCAAAAGGATTAATTCTTGCTTTTTCTGCAAGCGGAATTGAATTTAATGTAAATGCAAAATATCTGGGAGTAACCATTGCGGGAGACAGTGGAGTCTCAGGCTCAGGCAACAATTCTTCTGCCAGAATTGTTGCCTTTGTAAATGGCCAGAGATTTCTTGATAAAATGATAAGTAAGAAATCTGAAACTTTTACAATTTTTGATGAAGATAAAAATGTAGAAGGACTTGTTCAGATTCTTAAAGTTTCAGAAAGTGCAAATTCTCTTGCAGCAATTACAAGTCTTACTGTTGATGAAAATGGAATTGTAAGCCCGGCTAAAGAAAGAGCGCTTAAAATGGAATTTATAGGCGATTCTATTACTTGTGGTTATGGAGTTGATGATCCTGTAAAAGAACATCATTTTAAAACTTCAACAGAAGATGCCACAAAAACTTATGCATTTAAAACCGCACAGGCTCTTAATGCAGACTGGTCTTTTGTAAGCGTAAGCGGCTGGGGACTTGTTTCAGGTTATACTGGAGACGGTAAGAAAAATCCAAATTCTGTAATTCCAAGAATTTATGATAAACTTGGTTTTACCTGGGGAAATACAATTTTTGGAATTAATCCTGGGAATGTAAGCTGGAACTTTGATTCATATCAGCCTGATTATGTTGTTATTAATCTTGGTACGAATGACTCAACTTATACAAAGAAAAATGCAGATAGACTTCAGGAATATGTTGATTCTTATGTGGCCTTCCTTAAACAAATCAGACAGAAAAATCCTAAGGCTCAAATTATTTGTTGTTTGGGAATGATGGGAGATGATTTGTATATCAGTATGGCTCAGGCAGTTTCAAAATATTCTTCTGAAACAGGAGATACAAAGGTTTCTGCCTTAAGACTAAAGCCTCAGCAAATGAGCGATACAATTTGTGCCGACTGGCACCCTTCAGAAAAAACACACGAAAAAGCAAGTAAAGTTCTTCTTGACATACTCCGATAGTCATAGTATGATAAACGTGCTACGACAGACGTAGTACGATAGACAGAGTATATGGCATGGTGCACGCATGCCATAACACAGGAGGCACTATGGTATCTATCAGCAGTGATGTTATCCGCGGTTATAACGACACGATGATATTGTTTCTGCTAAAAAAGGCGCCGTCCTACGGGTATGAAATTTCCAAAAGTATAAAAGCGATGACGAATGAGAAGTACATAATTAAGGAAACAACGCTCTATTCTGCTTTTACACGAATGGAAGAAAATGGTTATGTAGAATCATTTTCGCGGGAGGCCGAGAACGGTAAAAGGCGTACGTATTATCGTATAACCGAAAAAGGAAATTTGTATTACAACGAAAAATGCGAAGAGTGGAAGCTTACTCAGGAAGTTGTAGGCAAGTTTATTGCAGAAGAATCAATGTAACAGGAGACAACAAATGGAAACAATTAAAAATTATCTTGAATCAATGTTCAGAAATCTTCCAAATACAAACGAAGTTCTTAAAGCAAAAGCAGAGCTTCTTCAGATGATGGAAGATAAATACACAGAACTCAGACGCGAAGGAAAATCAGAAAACGAAGCAGTTGCAACTGTAATTTCTGAATTTGGAAATCTTGATGAGCTTGCAGACTCTCTTGGAATTAAGCATGTTATTCATAATGATCAGGAACCACATCAGAGACGCAATCTTTCTCTGGATGAAGTAAAAGAATATCTTTCAGATTTGATTACAGCAATTGTTATAAGATCTGCAGGAGTTGCATTATTTATTACTTGTTGCGTGCCTGTGATTTTCTTTGGAAGCATTGTACAAAAGGAAGTCTTTGGTGTTTGTCTCATGTTCATCTTCGTCGCTTTGGGAGTCGCATCAATGGTTATTCCTCGAATAAGAATGGAACAGTGGAGATTTATAAGAACAGAACCTTGCTCAATCAGTCCTGCTACAACAGATTATGTTTCTGAAGAAAAACGCAAGTTCAGAAATGCATACACAATCATGAATACCTTGGGAATTATTTTCTGTATCTGCAGTGTTGTTCCTGCAATCATCCTTGATGATCTTTCACACAGAATTAATGAATCATGGTCAGGAATCTTTTTCTTTCTGTTTATTGCCGCTGGTGTAGTTTGTTTTACTTATAGTAACAGACGCTATACAGCATATCAGAGACTTCTCAACTTGAATTCAGAAACAACAATTGGTGGAACTTATACAGGTTCCCGCGACAAAGAACCCTTTTACAGAAATAAGACAATGCGTGCTATAATGTCTGTATACTGGCCAACTGTAACTTGTATCTATCTTTGTTACAGCTTCCTGACCTTCCAGTGGTGGATTTCCTGGATAATCTGGCCAATCGCAGGAGTTGTTCATAAGCTTATTATTAATTTAAGCTCAGAAGAATAACGGGGGATAAAAATGAAAAGAAATATTTTCTTAATTATAATTACGGGCATAACAGTAATCTGTATTATTGCAGGTGCAGTACGTCACATTTCTATTCACGATAAAGATATGCGTTCTTTAAGATCGTCTATCAAAGAAGGAATCCGCAGTGGAGATTTTGATTTTGATTTTGACGATTATTATGAAGATAATGATTATGATGAAGACGATTCGTGGAATGATTTTGACTTTGATACAGCCGATCCAAAATCTTTTGATTCAGAAGTAATTGGTGAATTTAAAGATCTTAGTGTTCGTCTTAAGGTTGGTGCTCTTAAAATAGAACGCGGCAACAAATGGGAAATAAAATCAAAATATAGTCAGAAGAATCTTAAGCCTGTATACACTTTGAAAAATAAAAAGCTTTCAATTTCGCAGCCACACTACAGAAATAATGTTCTTGGAAACAAGGATTGTCGTGTAATTATTACAGTTCCATTTGGTGTAGAACTTGATAAGCTTTATGCAAACCTGGATGTTGGTGCTATAGACTTGAGTGGTTTTGATGTTAAGACTGGCTCTGTTGATACAAATGTAGGCGCTATTTCAATTTCGAAAGTAGGTTTTAAAGATCTTGATGTTGAATCTGATGTTGGTGCAGTTTCTATTGATCTTATTGAATCTGTAGATAAATATGATGTTAATATCTCTTCGGATCTTGGCGGTATTACAATTAATGGACATAATGCTAAGCGAAAATACACTCATAAAGGTGATTCTTCCAAGCGTCTTAGGGTTAGAACAGACATAGGTGCAATTGAAGTTAATTGAATGTCCATGGTGAATATGAAAAAAACCGCTTCTGCTAACATCATTATTTCTGACTTTCCTGATCCTGATGTAATTCGAGTTGATGATGTTTATTACATGGTAAGCACCACAATGCATTTTATGCCAGGCTGTGTAATCCTGCGTTCTTATAATCTTGTTGACTGGGAATTTGCGTCTTATGTTTATGATAAGTTAGAAACAACTAACGGCCAGCTGCTCATGGATAACCGTGGTGTTTATGGAAAAGGAATGTGGGCAGCTTCGCTGAGATATCATGATGATAAATTTTATGTAAGCTTTGTTGCAAACGACACACATAAAACATATCTTTTTACTTCAGAGAAAATTGAAGGTCCATGGGAACGTTCAGAAATAAAGGGTTTTTATCATGACATGTCGCTTTTCTGGGATGATGATGGAAGGGTTTTTGTTGTTCACGGAAATACAGATATTCATCTTACCGAGCTTGAAAGTGATTTGAGCGGTCCAAAAAAAGGTGGAGTTGATAAGGTTATAATTCAGGATGATCGTGAAAAGGTGAACCTTGGTTATGAAGGAAGTCATCTTTATAAAATAAACGGCCGCTATTATAACTTTATGATTCACATGCCTAAAGGAAAAATGCGCACCGAAGGCTGTTATGTTGCAGACAACATTGAAGGTCCTTGGACAGGTGGTGATGTTCTTTGTTCAGATTTGGGTAACTGGAACAGCGGAGTAGCTCAGGGCGGCATTGTTCAGGATAAAGAAGGCAACTGGTTCGGTATTCTTTTTCAGGATCACGGGGCACTGGGACGCATTCCTGTGCTTGTGCCTGTTGTTTTTGGAGAGGAAGGATATCCGATTTTTGGTAACCCTTCGACAGGCTCAGGGACCGCTACTGCTCCAGAAGTTGTAACAGTCCTCGATAACAATCCTGGTTACAAATACGCCCCTCTGTGGAGTAACGATTTTAAGAACCCTGCCTGGCAATGGAATCATATACCGGATCCTCGCGGATATACTTTGGAGAACAACCTTTACACAATACAGACAAAAAAGGTTGTAAAAAATATAACTCAGGCTGCAAATACATACACACAGCGAACGCTCACAGAAAAATGTGCAGGCTCTGTTGTAATAGATGCAAGCCAGATAGGTGAGGGCGACTTTGCAGGTCTTGCCGCTTTAGAAGGAGAATACGGCTTTATTGCAGTAACAAAGCGCGAAGGTAAATACTATCTTGTTGCCGCAGAACATAAATCAAAAAATGAACCTTGGGCAATGGGCGTGTTTGATACAGAACCACCGACTATCAAAGAAGAAATCTCTCTTAAGTCTCCAAAGCTTGAGCTTAAACTGAACTTTGATTTGACTCGTGCAAAACAGCAGGTTGAGCTTTTATACAGGGAAAAACCAGGTAAAGGTGAGTATCAGACGCTTTTAACACCAGTAAAACTGCGATATACTCTGGACCAGTTTGTTGGAGTTCGTTTTGCACTGTTCTGTTATTCAACAAAACAGGCTGGCGGAAAAGCTGGGTTTACAGATTTTAACTATTCTTTCTGGTAAGGCAAAGAGAAATAAAGAAAGGCACTCCCAGTATTGAAGTAATAATTCCTGCCGGGAGTTCGCCTGGTGCAATTGCAGTTCTGGCAATTGTATCTGAAATCAGGAGAAGGGCGGCTCCAAACATCATGCTGTAAGGAATTAAGGTTTTGCTTTTAGGTCCCGAAAGCTTTCGCACAATATGAGGAGCAATGAGGCCTACAAAACCAATTGTTCCTCCCGCACAAACAGCAGAGCTTACAGCAAGCGCACCACAAATCAAAATAAATATTCTAAGGCGGTCTACCTGTACACCAAGGGAGGCTGCTGTTTTTTCTCCACATGTAAGAAGATCAAGCGGACGGGAAACTGCAAATGCAATAATAATAGAAAGCGCAGAAGGAATTGCAATAAAAATAAGCTCCTTCCAGCCGCGTCCGTTAAAGCTTCCTAAAATCCAGGTATAAATTGAGTGAAGCTCTTTGTTGCTTGTAAGAAGAATTGCAGAAGAAATAGAAGAATAGAGAGTTCCAAGAGCAGTACCGCAAAGTAAAAGCATTACAGAAGAGGCTTTTCCCGCTTTACTAAAGGCAAGGGCTGTTACAAAAAATCCCGAAGCGAGCGCACCCAAAAACGCACAAAGGTTTATTGGAGAAATAAACTTAAAAACAGGTTCGAGTGCCGGTGGTAAAGTATGTCCTGCAAGAATGACTGTTGCAATTACAGCCCCAAGTGTAGCGCCCGAAGAGATTCCCATAATGCCAGGTTCTGCGAGCGGGTTACGGAAAAACAACTGGAATACGGCACCGCTTCCACCAAGAAGTAAGCCTGTAACAAGAACAAGCAGGCATCGTGGCAATCGGATTTTCCAAAGTATGATGTTCTGGAATTTAGTGCCCTGTCCAAATATCACTTGAAAAGGCAGCTTTTCGGCTCCAAAAATCAGAGCGGCAACAAGCGAGAGAACTAATACAATAGAAAAAATCAGAGCATAAAGCGGTTGACGTTTTGCCATTATAAAAAATCTACTGGTTTATAAGATCTGCAAGCTCAATAATTACATCTGCAATTCTTGGAACAGGGCGTGAATACAAGTTGTCATCAACAATAAAGATTCTATTGTTTTCAACTGCAGGAATAGAGCTCCAGCCCGGTCTTGCTTTTACATCAGCTGCGGTAATTCCTGTACTCTTTGGAATAAGAATTACATCAGGTGCGCGTGCAATAATTGCTTCTTCACTAACCATTGGGTAAGCATCTGTAAGATCTTCAAAAAGATTCTTAGCGCCTGCATGAGCAATAATGTCATTAATAAACGACGAAGCGCCTGCAGACATAAAAGGACTGTTCCAGACTTCGTAGTAAACAGTTATTGTGTTATCCAAAGTTTCAACTTCATCGTCTTCTGTTTTTTCCGGGGCAGGAACATATGCTGTGCTTAATTTTCCAGCCATCTGTGCAACAACAAGTGCTGCTTCATCCTGATGTCCTGTAATTTCTCCAATATCAATAATTTCTTTTTCAATTGCAGTAACAGAAGTAGGATTTGAAAGGTACCATTTAATTCCGTAAGTATTAAGGGAATCAATCAAAAAGTTGTGCATGCCTTCTGTAAGGTACACAAAATCAGGTTCATATGAAATGATTGTTTCAATGCTCAAAGTCTTTCCATCAAATCCACCAACAACTGGTTTTTCTGCTGCTTCAGGCGGATAATCAGTAAACTCACTTACTGCTACAATCTGGTCCTGAGCTCCAATTGCATAAAGAATTTCTGCAGCACTTGGAGAAAGTGTAACAATTGCTTTTGGGTATTCCGGGGCCTGTACAGTTTTTTCGCTTGTACCCCTTGCATTTTTCTTAACCTTCTTTGTAATAGTCTTTCTTGATTTTGCGCTTAAACTCATACAAAGCAAAAGCATCAAAAATACAATTGAGATTTTTCGTACAAAGTATTTCATATGAACTTCCTCGTTATTTATTTAGCACCCCACTGGGCATAATATTCATCAAGTTTAGTTTTAATTTCGTCTGTTATTACAGATTTATCGCCGTTTGTGTAAAGAGCTTCCATTACATCTGCCATGCTCACAATTGCAGCTGTCTTAAAGCCGTAGTTCTGTGCAATAACCTGTAATGCTGATTTTTCTGAATCTGGCGCGCGTTCCTGACGGTCAAGGCTTACAATTTCTCCAAGAATCTTAATGCCGCCTTCTGTTGTTTCAAGCGCCTTGATTTTTGGATAAACTTCTTCAATTGATTTTCCGGAGGTTGTAACGTCTTCTATAATAACAACCTTATCACCATCCTGGATTTTATAACCAAGAATTCCACCCTTGTCGGCACCATGGTCTTTTTCTTCTTTACGGTCACAGCAGTATTTTACTTCTTTTCCGTAGAGCTCTGAGTAAGCAATTGCAGTTGTTACTGCAAGAGGAATGCCCTTGTAAGCTGGTCCAAAGAATACATCAATATCATCGCCAAAATTATCGTGAACAGCTTTTGCATAATATTCACCAAGCTTTTTGAGCTGAGCGCCTGTAATATATGCACCTGCATTCATAAAGAAAGGAGACTGTCTTCCACTTTTAAGAGTGAAAGAGCCAAACTTGAGCACCTGGCTCGCAACCATAAAATCAATAAATTCTTTTTTGTATTGTTCCATGCTTATGAGTATATAGAATTTTTTGGAATAGTAGAATACCAATGCTTTTTACTATCTTTTTCTTTTTGAAAAAATACGTTAAAGTGGAACTATGAGAACAAGATCAATTACATTATTGTTCATTTTAGTTGCTATTCTTTTGGGCGCAGGATTTTGGGCTTCTAAAAAAATCATACGAACAAACGAAAATACAACTACGCGCGCAAAAATTGTAACTCCAAAAAGTTCTCATAATACAGAAAACGAAGCAGATGCCGAAAAACTTAATTCCGGCTATAATTCAGAAACGCTTGATACCTTTATAACACTTCTTCCATCAGAAACACTTATCAATACAATTACAATCGATTTTAACAATGACGGCTATGATGACGAAATAATCACAGTACGACGTCTTGGTTCAGATGTATTTACAATTATCCCCGGGCTTTTTAATCCGGAAACTGCAGATTACGACAGACTTGGCGATATTCCAACTTCAATTTCAAAAATCAGAACTTTTTCTCTTTCGGGAATGGATTTGACTGGCGACCACAGAAATGCTCTTATTTACCAGGGTGTTGCAGATGATGAAAACTATGTAATGCAGATTTTCCTGTGGGATCCTTCTGGTGGAACAGGCGATTACGAAGATGTAGAAGGCGTTCGCGGAGCCCTTGTAAAAATTGGTGATTTTGTTTCTGACGGAACAATTTTTATTCAGCAGACTGAGCGTTCAGATTCGTATCAGCTTTCTCTTTCAAAAGGCGAAAGCTTTTCTGTGTGGGTTTATGAATCAGAAAAAATCACAGACGAAAATGGTAATACTGTAGCTGGCCAGAATCAGATTCAAAAAGAATATAAATGGAACTCTTCTTCAAAAAAATATGAGTTCTCAAATGAAATTAAGGTTACTGCAGGTAAGCTTGCTGCAAAAGAGCTTTCGCGCATTCAGGATGGAACTGTAGAAACCTTTGCAGCCTTCCTTAATGGACTTTGGTATAAAACTTCAAATGAAGATAATGTAATCCGCTATATTTATTATAATTACGAAGCCCGCGAAATTATCCTTCTTCAGTCTGACTCTCAGGAAGTTTATGAATGGGAAGACAACAAGCTTCGTCATAACGGAATCTATCTTTATACAGTAAATGCCGATATTACAAATCTTCAGCGCCGCTTTGATGTTCTTCTTGTTTCTGTTGATGAAATAAAAATCACTCTTTACGACTCAATTGGTCTTGCAATTAAAGAAAGTTCTGAATGGGACGGCCAGTACAAAAAAATGAGTCTTCAGAGTTCTTTTGAAGAAACAGATGAACATGAAAAGAATCAGATTTTAGCCCAGCTTGAAAGTGAAGAAGAATGGAAAACTGCTGACGGCTTAAATGCAATCTCTCTTAAAGAAAGCAAGTATACCTTTGATTTTGATAACATGCAGGAAGCAGGCCTTTATTCAATGATGAAGATTGGCACTTACGATGTTCTTGCTTTGCGTTCAACATCATTTAATACTGTTCTTAATCCTTTTTATGCTCTTGAGTTTGGAACAAAAACTGTAACAGAAACAGTAAAAAAGAAAACTGTAGAAAAAATTGTTACAGATTATGATACAATAATTTTTACACCTGTAAAAATTACTCCAACAGATTGCTTTGCAACAGAAGGAAAAGCTTATACTTTTGTAAGGCAGGCAGAATAGAAAGAAGGAAAGAATGAAAAAGAAATTTGTTTTTTCAAAGCAGCCTATCGTTTATCTTTTTATCTTTCTTTTGTTGGTAAATGGTTTTATCGACGCTCTTTTTATTCACCGTTCAATTATTACTCTTAGAGAACAGATTAATGTCCGTATGTTAGATATAGCTAACAGTGCCGCTTCTCTTCTTGATGGCGATATTATGGCAAAGCTTCAGAAGGAAGATGTTGATACTCCGGAATATCAGTCATCGCTGGATATCCTTCGTCATTTTAGAGAGCAGATTGCCCTTGATTTTATTTATGGAATCCGCGACATGGGCAATAATACTTTTACCTTTACAATCGATCCGGAACCTGTAACTCCTGGTGAGTTTGGAACGCCTGTTGCAACTACAGAAGCTTTGATTGCCGCAAGTAAAGGCATTCCTTCTGTTGACCAGGAGCCCTATCAGGATGCCTGGGGTTCCTTCTACAGCGCTTACAGCCCGATTTTTGATTCAAAGGGAAAGGTTGCCGGAATAATCGGTGTAGACTTTAATGCAAAATGGTATGAAGAACAGATTGCCCGTCAAATCCGGATGATTGTTTTTGCCTGTGTGCTTTCTATTATTGGTGGCGGAGGAATTGTTCTTTTATTCACAAGAAGAAATCGCAAGCAGTTCCAGGTGCTCAATAAAGAAATGGGCAAAATGACAGATGAAATTGAAGAACTTGCAGAAGAGCTTAGCCTTACAACAGGCTTCCAGAGTGTAGATGCAGAACGCTATATGAATCCTAATAAGTTCAAGGCTACAGATACATCAACATTGCTTCAGGAAATTTATGACAGACTTAGAAGTGTGCGTAAGGAGCTTCGTGATTATATTGTAAAAGCTCATAAAATGGCTTACACCGATGTTCTTACAGGTATAGGAAACCGCAACGCTTATTTTGAAGTAAAAGAAAAGCTCAATAAAAAAATTGGAAAAGGTGATTTAAGTTTTGCTGTTGCAATTTTTGATATAAACGGCCTTAAAAATGCAAATGATGATTACGGACACGAAACAGGTGACCTGATGATTGTTTCTGCAGCCGAAATACTTAAGAAATTCTTTAAGGCGGGATCTTTATTCCGCATTGGTGGCGATGAGTTTGTTTTGCTTGTAGAAAACGTTTCAGAAGAACAGATGAAAATCATTTTTGACAAGATTTCAACCGAAGTTAACTCAAAAATCATCAGTAAAAACGAGGTTCATATTCCTCTTGCTATTTCAAAGGGATTTTCTGTATATACCCCGGAAGACACCGAAGTAAAGGCTGTTGTTCAGCGTGCAGACGCCCAGATGTACCAGGATAAAACTGAATATTACACAAAGCATGCCGACCGCCGCCGAAAGAGATAACTTTTACTGCAATCCACGTAATTGCAAACATTGTTTTTTTTCTATATAATAATAATTTATGAACGCAAATGAACTTCGCTCAAAATATATTGAGTTCTTTAAAAGTAAAAATCACGTAGAAATTTCGGGACAGTCTTTGATTCCCGAAAATGACCCATCTGTTTTGTTTACAATGGCAGGAATGCATCCGTTAGTTCCTTATCTTCTTGGAGAAAAGCATCCTTCAGGAACCCGTCTTACAGACTATCAGAAATGTATTCGTACCGGCGATATTGAAGAAGTAGGTGACCCAAGCCATCTTACATGTTTTGAAATGCTTGGTAACTGGTCACTTGGCGATTACTTCAAAAAAGAGTCTATTGCCTATTCTTATGAATTCTTAACAAGCAAAGACTGGCTCGCCCTTGATCCAAAAAAGATTTCTGTAACTGTATTTGCAGGTGATGAAAACGCACCTCGCGATGATGAAGCTGCACAGATTTGGAAAGATAACGGCATGCCAGAAGACAAGATTGCATATCTTCCAGCAAGCGACAACTGGTGGGCAGCTGGTCCAACTGGTCCTTGCGGTCCTGATACAGAAATTTTTTATTGGGTAGGTGAAGGCCTTCCTCCAGTAGGAAGTAACAAGGGAACAGACAGCGCAAACTGGATGGAAATCTGGAACAACGTATTCATGCAGTACAACCGCATTGATGAAAAAACTCTTCTTCCACTTGAAAAGAAGAACGTAGATACTGGTATGGGTCTTGAACGTACAAACTGTATTCTTCAGGGCAAAACATCAGTTTATCTTACAGAAGTTTTCCAGCCAATCATTAAAACTATCGAAAATCTTTCGGGCTATACATACGGCACAGATGAAGAAAAGGATAAATCGGTTCGCATTATTGCAGACCATACACGTTCTTCTGTATTCATTCTTGGAGACCAGAGAGGCGTTACTCCGGACCGCGTAGGTGCCGGTTATGTTTTACGCCGTCTTATCCGTCGTGCAGTTCGCCACGGAATGAAGCTTGGAATTGAAAAGGATTTTATGGCAGAGGTTGCTGCTACTGTAATCGAAAACTTCAAAGGTCCTTATCCAGAGCTTGAACAGAACCGCGAAAAGGTATTCAAGGAGCTTACTGCAGAAGAAGCAAAATTCCGCCAGACTCTCAAGAAGGGTGAAGCAGAATTCCAGAAGCTTTTGCCAAACCTCATGAAGAATCCTAAGAAAATTATCAGTGGTAAAGTTGCTTATAATCTTTATGAAACTTACGGATATCCTCTTGAACTTACCCAGGAACTTGGTGCCGAAAACGGATTTACTGTAGATGTTGAAGGCTTCAAAGAAGCAGAACGCAAGCACCAGGAAGCAAGTAAAACTGTAGATGCAGGGGCTGCTAAGGGTGGTCTTGCCGAACAGTCAGAAATCACAACAAAATATCATACAGCAACTCATCTTTTGCAGCAGGCACTTGTAAATGTTTTGGGCGACCAGGTTGCACAGAAAGGTTCAAATATCAACAACGAACGCATGCGCTTTGACTTTACTTTTGAACGCCCGATGACTAAAGAAGAAATTCAAAAGGTTGAAGATATTGTAAATGAAAAAATCAAGGAAGATCTTCCTGTTACAATGGAAGTTATGCCGCTTGATAAGGCAAAGGCAGAAGGTGCACGTGCTTTGTTTACAAATAAATATGGTGAAGATGTAAAGGTTTACACAATCGGCCGGGACGCAAAATCAGACTGGTTCAGCAAGGAAGTTTGTGGTGGACCTCACGTTCAGCATACAGCACAGATTGGTGACTTTAAGATTCAGAAGGAACAGAGCTCTTCTGCAGGGGTTCGCCGTATTCGCGCAGTAATTTCTGGTGGACTTCCACTTGAAGGATAACAGGTCATTATCGGGCTTGACCCGATAATCTATGTAACTAGAGATATTAAAAATTGTTAATATAAAAGAAAAAAACAAATGAGGTTTTTTATGAAAAAGATTATTTTAGGTTTATCAATACTTTTGCTTACTGCAGGCATGTGTTTTGCACAGTCATCAGATTTGCAGGTGCTTACAACAGTTAAGTATAACAAGTCTGAATCTATTACTGTACGCGAACTTAAAAAGCGCTGTGCTGTTACAGAAAAGCAGTATGGAGTAAAGCTTAATCTTGAACAGAGAAAAGCTATTTTGAACTCACTTGTAGATGAAAAACTTGTTGCACAGGCCGCTGCTAAAGCTGGAATTTCAATTCCAGACAGCCAGGTTGATCAGTATTTTATGGAAGCAATGAGTCAGACACTTGGAACTCCTGTTACAGAAAAACAGCTTGAAGAACTTCTTAAGGCTCAGAATACTACTCTTGATGAAACACTTTTGCAGCAGACAGGAATGAATTATGCTGAATACAAGGCTTTCCTTAAAAATCAGCTTGTAATGCGTCAGTATGTATTGAGCCAGAAGCAGAATGAAATTCAGACACAGGCAACTCCTAACGATGCCGAGATTCGTGCCGCTTACGAAGGAAACAAGGCTTCTTTTGTATGGAGCGATATGCTTAAGATTTTTGCTGTTGGTGTTAAAAAAGCTCCAAATGCTGATGCCGCAAAAAATAAGATTAATGAACTTCGCAATAAATATATTGATAAGAAGGTAACAAAGGATCAGCTTCTTTCTCAGGCCAGAGCAGAAGGTGCAGAATTCAGCGCAAGAGAATTCCTTGTTCCTAAAACAGAAGCCGGTGCTGCACAGATTACTCTTTCTTATGAAAGCATCCTTGGTATTTATGATCAGAATGTAGGAACTGTTTTTGATGTAACAGAAGATGATCAAATGTATGTTTTCCTTGTTCTTACAGATAAATATGCTGCAAAGCTTCTTTCTCTTAGCGATATTGTTGCACCAGACAGCACAGTTACTGTTTATGAATATATCCGCCAGATGCTTACACAGCAGAAGCTTCAGTCTGTAATTTCACTTGCTGCACAGGATATTGTAAAAGAGTTGCACAAGCCTGAATATGTTGAAGAAAAGAAAACTGGTGCTGCTTTGGATAAACTCTTGAGCTGGGGAGAATAAATTGTCACGTAGAAAAGGAAGAATTCTTGCATTCCAGGGCCTTTATTCCTGGGACATGAACCAATCTCCAGTAGAAGACATTCTTAAATTTACATGGCTTCAAAAGGATAATCAGGAGGATGAAGGTGAGAAAAAACTTGCACCCGAACCTCTTGAAGAACAGACTTTCGCAAGCCTGATTATTTCGGGAACTGTAGAGCACCTTGCAGAAATTGACGAGCTTATAAAAACCCATCTTTCTGCAAACTGGACTCTTGAAAGAATAAATAAGGTTACACTTGCCATTTTGAGAACAAGCATTTACGAAATGAAGTTCCAGAAAGGCTCTGAACCAAAAATAGTAATTGACGAAGCTGTAAACATCGCGCGTGAATACGGACTCGAAGATTCCTATAAATTTATTAATGCAGTGCTTGATAAGATTGGAAAAGAAGTTTAGAAAAACCTCAGTCTTTTTTCTCATTTTGATTTTGTGCTTTGCTCTGCCTTGCCTTTCATGCAAGCTTAAGGCGGAGCAAAAGTCGTTAACAAGTCATTTTGAGATGGTCGATATTCAGATTGCCGAAAATCAATTTGCAGATGCTGTAAAGCAGCTTAAAAAAATCGAAAAGCAGACTTATGATGTGTGGTCGTATATAGGCATTTACAAACGCTACGCCCAGATTGGCGAAGATAAGCTTGCCGAAAAACTTCTTAAAAAAGCCCTCAAAAAAAATAGTCATAATCCCGAGCTTGTTGCAATTTATTCAACTTTCCTGTTGCGTCAGAACAGACTTGAAGAAGCTAAAAAGCTTGCCGAAGAGCTCCACGGAACAAAGTATGGCTCAATTTATTCTGAGGCTTCCCTTAAAATCTTAATGAAGGGTGAAACTGCCGATTTTTACAAAGATCCAAAATATTATTCAATTTATTACGATGCATATCGCGGAAGCTTAAATCCAATCTGGATTCGAAACTGTGCCATTTTCAATCTTAAAGAAGGACGTTTTGATACCGCTTCAACACTTGTTCCTCCAGCCTTTGCCGATGCCGATGATGCGTACTTCTGGGCTCTCGTTTTATTTGATTCGGGAAAATATTATGAATCAATTAATGCAATAGAAGTTTCGCGCTCTTTCCTCAGAGATTATCCAGATACTGTAAACCGCAGACTCTTTAAGTCTTCCGAAATTAAACAGATTGCTCTTGAGTCCGATGCATACATGGCTGTTTCCGAAATGGAAAGCGCAGAAGCAAAACGTCAGGAGCTTATTTGTAAGCTCGATAACATTGATAAGCTTAGTGCCGAAGACGAAAATCTTCTTTCTATAATTGTTGTAAACAGCGCTGTTTGGGCAAAAAATCAATATGATGATGACTCATGCGCAGATCTGCTTTTTTATTCTGTAAACCGCTGGCCTGATAATGTTGCTGCCCTCATTTTGTATTCTGATTTTGCATATAATTCAAATCTTGAACGCGAAGAATCAATGGAAATCAAAAATCTGCGTCAGAACGGTATTTCGTCTGTTTCTATGGAAAAATATGATAACCGCCGCAAGATTCCTATGAGTGATGCAGTTTATCGTCTTGAACAGGCAATGGAACGAACAAAGGATCCTTATCTTGCAATTGCCCGCCTGGACTTAAAATATAAAACAGACAATTCATTTACAATCAAAGATAAAACTGCTGACTTGTGGCTCCAGATGGAAAATAACTACACCGAAGAAGAAAAGTATCAGATGCTTCTTGTTCAGTATGTGTTGAGCTTCCTGCTTAAAACAAATCAAAAGGATGATGCAAAGGAGCTCTTTACTAAATATGTTTCAAACACATATAAGTTTAATGCCAAAGAAGATTTCTGGACTCAGGTAGGAAAGAGCCTTTCTGTAATGGATGAACGCACAGCAGAGTTTGCAGCCTGGTTTGCCACAGATGAAAAGAAGTTTGATGAAGCGCTGCGTATTTATGAATATTGTGTTTACGAGAGCGGCGGCATTTTATATGAAGGAATTGTTTCTCCTTTAGTTTCTACAGCTTCTTGTATGAACCTTGCCGATATTTATTTTTCTACAGGTAAAAAAACAAAGGCTCTTGATTTGTATGGAAGAGCCGCTGGACGTGAAAGCAAGAATTATCTTAGGTCTGATGTTTTTTATAGAATTGCAAATATTTATGCAGCCGACGGGGACAATAAAAATGCCCTTCGTTCTGTAGAATACGCAATTCTTTTGTATCCTGATAACGCAAGGGCATCCTTGTTGAAAGAAAAATTACAGCAGTAGCGCGTCGTCATTGCGAGCGCAGCGAAGCAATCTATTATTCAACTACAGCTATAATATCTGACATGCGAAGAATCAAATGATCTTCACCATCAATCTTTATTGGTGTACCGGCATATTTGTCATACATAATGCGGTCGCCTTTTTTAAGTGTGATTTTAACTTCATCAGTTCCAGGTCCAACCTCAACAACAACAGCAGTCTGAGTCTTTTCCTGAGCAGCCTCCGGAATAATAAGTCCACCTGCTGTTTTAGTCTCGGCCTTGTCATTCTTTACCAATACACGATCAGCTAATGGTTTGATTTTCATATATATCACCTCTAATAATATTATATATTTACTACTAAATTTAATAAAATTTTAAGAATTCGGCAAGTGAAAAAGAAAATTAAAAAAAAATTGAAATATATGTTGACAGACGACATATGTCGTGTTATGATATAGTATATCGAGTGGCGATATAGCGAATGTCGACTATGTTATATTGCTGGATAAGGAGATGTGGTATGAAAGCAACAAAGTTTGAACCGCTTTCGGAAAGTTATTTTTATATTCTTCTGTGCCTTTCTAAAGGTGCAAATCATGGATACGGCATTATGAAGATGACAGAAGCGCTTTCGCAAGGTGAAGTAAAAATTGGATCTGGAACAATGTACGGAGCAACCAGCAATATGATGAAAAAGGGCTGGATAAAGGAAATTGTTTCAGATGAACCTGGGGCAGAGAAAAAGAGACTTTATACTCTTACCTCTGAAGGGCAAGAAGCTTTTAAGGCAGAAGTAGAACGCCTTAAGAGAATGCTTAGTGCAGTAGAAAACTAAGTCACAGGAGAAATGTATGAAAGGATATAAAAGAGTTTTTAATGTATATTCAGCTTGGGATTATGCAAGAGAAATTGAAGATTTGAATAAAATGTCAGAGAAGGGCTGGCAGCTTGTAAAGGGAGGCCTTCTTTCAAACCTTTATCAGAAAAACGATGATTTACGTTATCGTTTCCAGCTTGATTATAATCCAAAAATCAAGGATATGGGACGTTACCTCGAAACCTTCCGTGAACAGGGTTGGGAATATGTAAACTCAACAATAAATGGCTGGAACTATTTTAGAAAGCTTTATGACGAAGCTGCCGGTGATGATTACGAAATCTATAACGATTCGCAGTCGCTTAAAGAAATGCAGGCTAAATGGCAGAGAAACGGACTTGTTATGATGGGAATTTTAATTGCCGCTGCTATTCTTCAGATAGTTTGCATTATAAGGGAGTTTGCCTGGGCAAATGCTGTACTCGCAGCCCTGCTCGTTGCAGAAGCAATCGTAACCGGGAGAGGAGTTTATGTGTTACGAAATCCACAACGTGCCGATGGCCGCAAGCGCAGCTGGAATGGAATGCCTGCTTTCTTCTCAATATTCTTTATTGGAATAATAGCAGTTGTAATCCTCTTGTTTCTTAAATAAACTGTTCTAAATGAAAAAAATCCTATTTAAAAAGCTGCGGAAAATCTGCAGCTTTTTTTACTGCTTCTTCAAGTGACATGCCAGCAAAAGCCTGAGCACCAAGATTTCTTCCGCTCTTTTTATCATCTACAAAAGCACCAACAACAATTCCAGGAATTACGCTGTCTGGATCGTTAGGAGCATTTGGACCGCCTAAGTCTGTGCGGCACCATCCCGGATCTGTAAGATTTATACAAACATCTGTTCCGTCAAGCTTGCCTGCAAGGTCGCTTGTAACTTTGTCTAAAGCAGCTTTACTTGCGCTGTAGCCTGCCTGTTCAGGTTCGTTACGGATACCGCTTGTTGTATTTATTACACGGCCAAAACCACGTTCAATCATTTTTGGTATAAAATGATAGCAGAGCATCATCGGTGCAATTGTGTTGATTACAAAGCTTGTTGAATAATCCTCTGCAGGGGTTTTCCAGTAATCAGTGCGGTAAGCAATCTGAACTGCGGCATCGTTGAATAAAATGTCTACAGGTTTTCCGTGGGCATCGATTTCTTTTATCATTGCCTGAACCTGTGAAAGATCGCTTAATTCTGCTGCTACATCATAAGCTTCTATGCCAAGAGCACGCACTTCTTCAAGAACTGCTTTTGTGTGTTCAAGAGAACGGCTGTGCAAAATAAGGTTGCAGCCTTTTCCTGCCATAAACTTTGCAATTCTATAACCAATTCCACGGTTTGCGCCTGTTACGAGCGCCCATTTTCCTTTTACGTCTATCATTATAAACCTGCCTTTGCAGCAATCTTATAAATTTCTGCAATATCATCAGAGCTTAGTTTTACAAAGCCACCTGTTGTTCCGCCTGCTGGAAGACCAAACTTTTTAACAAGAGTTGGAATGTCTTCTTCTTTTGCGCCAAGCTCGGCAAAGTTGATTGGCATTCCAATGCTGCGCAGGAAGAGACGGAAGCGTTTGATACCTTCGCGTGCAGTTGCTTCTGGATCTGCAAAATCCATCTTTACACCCCAAACTCGGGTAGCCCACTGACAAAAGCGCATAACATCATGCTTGTAAACAAAATCCATCCAGGCCGGCATAATTACTGCAAGACCAGCACCGTGAGCACAGTCATAAAGTCCGCTAAGCTCATGTTCAATTCCGTGGCTGTTCCAGTCCTGGTCGCGGCCAACACCTACAATATTGTTATGAGCAACCATTCCAGCCCACATGATATTTGCACGTGCTTCGTAATCATTTGGATCTGCAATTACTTTTGGAGTTTCGTGAACCATTGCCTGAAGAACTCCTTCGCACAAGCGGTCAGTTGTTTCTACATTCTTTGTATTTGTAAAATAGCGCTCGCAAACATGAGCCATAATATCTGTAGCACCACAGGCTGTCTGGTATGCAGGAAGAGTCTGTGTGAGGGCAGGGTTTAAGATTGAAAACTTTGGACGAAGCATATCATTTCCAAAACCGCGTTTAATCATTCCGTCTTTTTTTGTAATTACAGAGTCAGGAGAGCCTTCGCTACCTGCTGCTGCAATTGTAAGAATTGTTGCAACCGGAAGAGCTTTCTTTGGCTGAGCAACGTAACTGTAAAAATCCCAGAAATCACCTTCGTAGCATACGCCAAGAGCAATTGCCTTAGAACTGTCTATTACAGAACCTCCACCAACTGCAAGAATAAAATCTACGCCTTCGCGTTTACACAAATCAATTCCTTCATAAACTAAATCATCAAGCGGGTTAGGGTGAACGCCGCCAAGCTCTACAAAAGCTACTCCTGCAGCTTTGAGCGACTCCCGGACACGGCCAAGTAATCCAGATTTTTCAGCAGATTTACCGCCAAAATGAAGCAATACTTTGCTTCCGCCAAATTCTTTTACAAGTGCTCCTGCCTGAGCTTCTGTATCTTTTCCAAAAACAAATTTTGTTGGACTATAAAAAGTGAAATTGTTCATAGTTATTCTCCTGTATTTATCCGTCATTGCGAGCCCGTGGGGCGAAGCAATCTACAATTATAATATACATGAGAATTCCAAAATTTGCCGATTTTTTCTCTTGAATTATTGAATGAATCTATAAATTTTTACTATGTAATCAGAGCTTTTATTCTTTAAATTTCCATATCGATGTAAAAGGAAAAGGCTTGATGAAAACCTACTTCTTGTAAACTCCTTTCATGAACTTAAGAATTATAAGGAATATAACAAGAAGAACAGGGAAGATTCCTCCAAAGAAAAGTCCCTGCTGAAGATTGTCTCCTGCTTTTTGAGAAATCATTCCAACTACGCTTGGACCAATTGAACCGCCAAGATCTCCTGCCATTGCAAGAAGCGCGAACATTGCAGTTCCTCCAGTGGGAATTGTTTTTGAAGAAATGCTCAAGGTTCCCGGCCACATAATGCCTACAGAAAATCCGCACATCACACAACCGGCAAGCGCTACAATTGCATTATGAGAAAGCGACGCCATGATATAACAGATAAGACAAAGGATGCCTGAGCCTATCATGAATTTTGTGAGCTCTACTTTGTCGCCAAACTTTCCGTAAAAGACGCGGCAGATTCCCATGGTAACTGCAAAAAGACAAGGGCCTGCAAGGTCGCAGACAGTTTTAGATAAACCAAGTCCGGATTCTACAAAAGCAGATGCCCATTGTGCCATAGAAAGCTCTGAAGCTCCGGAACAAATCATAAGTACAACAGCAACCCAGAAAAGAGGAGATTTAAACAGCTGCAGAATTGTCATGCCTTTGCCGGAGTCTACAAGCTTTTCAATCGGGCAGGTTGCAAAATTGTAAATGTTATAAAGCGGAATGAGTGACCAGAAGCATGCAACGTATTTCCAGTTATCAATTCCAAATGTTGTAAAAAGTATGCTTGAAATTATTGTAACGCCAAGCCAGCCCCAGCAGTAAAAGCTGTGAAGAAGACTCATTGTTTTTTCTTTGTTTTCAAAAGGACAAGCTTCTACAATCGGTGAGCAGAGAACTTCTATAAGACCGCTTCCAATTGCATAAAGTACGACGCTTATCATAATGCCTGCAAATGGTGACGGAAGAAGGTCTGGTAAAAATGCAAGGGCAATGAGTCCCACGGCGGAAAAAATTTCGGAAGTTACAATGCAAACACGGTAACCAATTTTATTTACAAAGCGGGCGCAAAAAATATCTACAACAAGCTGTGTAAAAAAGAAGGCGGTTGGAATAAGCGCAATAAGTCCAAGTGGAATCGCATAATCGTGATGAAGCTTTAAAAAAATCAAAGGTGCAAAGTTAGCGGCAATTGCCTGAGTTATAAAACCCAGATAGCACGCGCGTAAAGTTTTTTTGTAGTTTGGTTTTGAAGTTGTAGTCATTTATTTTCTTGTCTAAATGAGACCAAGCTCCTTGTAGATTTTTTCTATTACAGTTCCTTTGTGATTTATATAACTGTCGATGTCGTGCGGATAAAGTTCGGCTGCTTCTTTTTTAATTTGACTGTAGGCTTGTACAGCATCCGGGTGTGAAAGAAGATAATCTCTGAACAAGACGTGACGTTTTAGTTCGCGGGAATCCTCTGGGCATACATAAAGATGATGATCCATAAGATGTTCCTTGCCTGAATACTTAAACATTTCACGGCCTTCAATTCCACCGTTGCCTTCGTGTTCATATCCAATTGTTGCCAGCGCTTTGATTGCACTCTCCAGGTCAGCTTTACGGACAACAACATCAATGTCGATTATCGGTTTTGCGGCAAGCCCTGGGACTGAAGTACTTCCTACGTGTTCAATAGAAAGTGCCAGGGTGCCTAGTTCTGCGGCGAGTTCGGATTTTATGTCTAAAAAGGCCTGCTTCCATTTTTCATCATATGGCAGAATCACGATGTTTCTTGTTGTCATGTTTCCCTCTTACATAAATAATTCCAGGAGCTCTGGAAGTTTTTCAATAGTGTAATCTGGTTCTTCATCTTTTGAGGCTGGTTTTTGAAGTGCGCCAAAACCCTGCTTTATCCACACAGTTTTCATGCCGAGCGATTTTGCAGGAAGAACATCATTATCAAGGCGGTCGCCAATCATGCAGGCCTCCTGTGGTTTACAGTTAGCCTTACCTAACGCGTATTCAAAAATGCGGATATTGGGCTTCATAACTTTGACATCCCACGATGAAACAATGTACTTAAAATATTGCAGCAAACCAAAGGCTTCCAGTCGTTCTTTTAGGCCATCGAGTTGATTTGCAATTATACCAAGCTCATATTTTTGTGCAAGCGCTTTTATTACAGCAGGCGCATCTTCGTACATTATTTCAAGCTCAGTGCGATATGGGGCAACTTCTTTAAAACCATACTTGTTTATAACAGTACGAAATTGTGGCTTGCGGGAAATTGTTGCAATTTCAATTTCGTGATATATGTCATCTGCAGTCAGTCCAAGTTTTTTTGCTTCAACTGTTTCTGCCTGTTCGTGGCAGCGCTTTTCCCAGACAGCATCTTCCTTTACAAAAGTATAGCCTACATCAAAAAATAAAACCTTCATTTTTACCTCATCATAATTGCAGTGAGCATTCGTTCTGTTTTTGATTTTGTTCTTCTGTAGGAACAGAAGTTGTAGCCTTCAATTTGAGAATGAAGTGTACATACTCCTGCTGAAAAAATATTATTTTCTGGAACGCCATTTTTTGTAAGTGTGATTTTTACTGCCTGTTCCAGATTCAAAAGATATTTTTCCTGATTTTTTCTGGTGAAGATTTTTTCCAGTTCCAGAGAGTCATAACTATGGCGAAATTCTTCAAAAACATCTTGTCCAACTTCGTAGCAGTCTTTGCAGATGTGAGGGCCAATTGCAACCAGAAGATTTTGCGGATCGCATCCAAAGGTATCGTGCATTTTTTGAATTGTAATTTCCGAGATTTTTTTGACAGTGCCTTTCCAGCCGCTGTGAACCATTGCTATAACTTCTTTTACGGGATCATAAAAATACACAGGAACGCAATCTGCTTCTACCGTACACAAAAGAAGATTTTTTTCATTTGTGATTAGTCCGTCGTAAGCGTTAGCCTCATCTATAGGACGCAGGATTCCGTCACCACCATTCTCACGAGTTACAATTTTTACAATATTAGTGTGTGTCTGCTTTGACTTGACCATGTCCACAAGTGAAATACCAAGCTGCTGCCCAAGAGCAAGAAAGTTTTCACGGGCAAGGGCGTCTTCATAATTCCAGGCAATGTCGCAGGCGCTTGTAAAAAGAGTTTTTACACCTCCCGTTTTGTCCATTTCTGGGATGGAAAAAAAACGGCCTAATCTAACACTTGTCAGTTGTAAAATAAGGGAAACAGTTTTGTCTACAAAAGCATCTGCCTGTTGCGGAGTAAGATAAGTATATGTTCTATCAAGTTCGCCATGATTTTCGCTATGATAAAAGCCACAGATATACTGTCTTCGGTTTTCAAAGGCGTCTTTTGAAAAGGAATCTAAAAATTCATTTTCAAAGTTTACAGCGTTTTCATATATAGAAAAAGCTCTGAAATCAGGATGCTTTTTAATATACAAAAAATCAAGATCATACCAGTCACCTTTGGCTGTCCACAAAAGCTTGTATGTATCTTCTGCTGCTTCTTTAGGATATGCCGCCAAAAGTGGTTTGAAAATATTTTCTGACCATTGGATATCTGTAAACAAGTGAACGTAATAACCGAGAAAGAAAGAATATTCTTTTTTGCTATAAGTTTTATTTATCTGAGCATTGAAATGTTGTGAACAGAATTTTTCTATATCAATAGTTGTGTTGTCACCATCTTCTTTTTTAAAATGTGAAATATTTTTAGGAGGCTCAAATTTTGTCCAATCCTCATTTGGAACTCCGCTGTCCGGGGCAATGTTTCCCATAACAAATGCAGTTTCATCGAGGTTATTAAAATGTTCAATCAGCTTATCTGCAATTCTTAGATGTACCATCCAGGAGGCCATTTTTTCACCTTTTCTATGCCTGAATCACTTTTTTCCCGGATCCAACTTCAAAATTGTATTCAACAATTCCAAGATCAATATAGGCCATTGGTTTTTTACTTGCGGTGATAGCTACACATTCGCCTTCGAGAGTAATGAAGAACTTCTGCTGGTTCATTGCGGTTGGGGCTTTGAGTGCGGCATCAACTCCTTGCTGGAACCACTCCGGTGTAGAAGCTAGTTCGTCTGATTTAATGTTGCAGAGCTTTTCCAGAGGTTTTGATTTATGTTCAACACCCTGATTTTCACCGTGGCCAATTGAAATAATGCAGACAATTTTTTCGTCGCTTGAAAGAGTTGCGCTGCATTTTCCTTTTTTGTAAGTGCCGGCAATCCAGCAGGTATTGAGCCCGAGCATTTGTGCAGCGAGTACAAGCTTTTGTCCGTAGTAGCCGCAGATTTCATCAAGATTTGTGATTGATTTTTTTCCGATAAGCGCAATGTAATTTTTTGCTCCAGTAATCCAGCCATAGCGGTTCATCAAAGTTTTAAAACATTCCGGATCATCAAGAACAAGCTGAATATTCAAGCCGCTGCTTGAATTGCATTCATCAATCAACTTTCTGAGTTCGGAACATTTTGATTCTTCAATTGGAAGATCCTTGTAGTGGCGCACTGAATGGCGTGCTGAGATAGCTTCTTTTTCTGTCATTTTTTTAACTCCTGTTTTTTTAATATATAAATATAATAACATGTAAAACTTCTTTTCTCTACAACATTGACATCAATTTTTTAATAAATTACATTAAAATTAATATGACACAAATCCAAAAAATCCTGTTTGAATATCAGGATAAAAAATACGCCGATTTTTCTGCAAAGCTTGTTCCAACCTTACCGCGAGAGGCCTTTATTGGTGTGCGTTCACCGTCTTATAAACAAATCTTGCCCCGTGTAAAAGAGCTGCAGCCCCAAGAACTCCAGACCTTTTTGAAAACACTTCCACACAAATATCACGAAGAAAACAGCCTTCACATTGCCCTCATAAATAAAATTAAAAATTACGATGAATGCCTTGCCGAACTTGAACACTTCCTTCCATTCATAAACAGCTGGGCTGTAAGTGATGCACTTAATCCTCCTGCTCTCAAAAAGAACAAACTGGCGTTGCTACCAAAGCTGGAGCTATGGATGCGTGACGACGCTCCTTTTACAAAACGAGTAGGCATGCTGCTTTTGATGAAATATTTTTTAGACGATGATTTTAAGCCGGAATACCTTGAACTCCCTGCAAAAATCCGCAGCGAAGAATATTATGTAAACATGATGATTGCCTGGCTCTTCGCCGAAGCTCTTGTAAAACAATGGGACGCCACCATCCCATATATTCAGAATAAAAAATTGGCCCCCTGGACGCACAACAAGGCAATCCAAAAGGCCTGCGAAAGCTTTAGAGTTTCGCCCCAAAGAAAAGAATATTTGAAATCGCTTAAGCTGTAGTGCCGGCTACGAACCTTTGCTATGTGATTATTCTTTTGTTACATAGTCGATTTCTTCTTCGATTTTTGAAAGAAGATTTTTCGGAAGCTTTGAGATTTTTTCTTCAAGACGGATTTTATCTACGACAATTATTTGATGAATTAAAGCAACGGAATCTTTTGAAAGACCTGATTCTTTTTTAGGAAGAAAAACATTTCCCCGAAGATCTGCATTTATAGTATTTGATGTAAGTGGAACAATAACTTTTGTATTAAGATTATCCAGATTTTCTTTATCTGCCTGAATGATTACTACTGGACGGCGTCTTCCTGGTTCACTACCGAAAGGAATGCCGAAATCAAGCATGTATATATCACCACGTGTCATTCTTTACAGTCTCCCACACGGTAGCAAGGCTTGCTTCCCGCATCTTTTGTAAAGATTCTTCTTCTGAATATTGATTATTTAAAAGAGAAGTCCGTTTGTTTATATTATTGGCAACAAAGTTGAGCAGATGAATTTGTTCAGCTAAAGAGAAAGTTCGAACTCTATTTTCTACATCTTCAAGTGCATCTGACATATAAGACGTCCATAAATTATTATAGCATAAAAATTAATGAAAATGGATAAAAAAATCAAAAACAATATAAAAAATCATGCTTGACTCGATTTTTTATATATACATTATGTTTGTAAAAACAAAGTATTGATTTAGGTTAAGTAAAAATAGAAAAATACATGACAATATAAATAGATTTTTTTTCTTTAATTTTATACAGAGTATTTCTAGAATAATTGTTATGATTGGAATTATAAAGAAAAGTATCCCGATTAAATTTATATGAATTAGTTTTAGAGCCATTAGTAAACAGCGAAATGAAAATATATAGTTTATTATCGGATTGGTAGTATTAAATTCAATCTTACTCAAAATAAGGAAAATCACTAATCCAAAGATAAACGAAAGTAATTTGTATATATGTGTTTTTATTATTTTCTTCATCAAATCTCAGTGCTAATCTAGATTTTCTGATTTAATGTAGGTAGTTCTTGTATCAAGAAGTTTATCCTCATCGCTATCCCTATAATGCTCAAGAACATTATAAGTGATTGTTACGCCGCCATTTTCCTTTACAGCTGACTGCATATCAAGAAGTTCTCCATCATCACAGAAGATACCTGGTTTGCAATCTTGTTCCTCTTCAGTTTTATTTATATAAAGTTCACCATTCTTATGGAAAATCAGATAAAACTGGTTATTATGATAATGATTAAATGACAAATGCACAACAAATGAAGATTCATCAATATCAAGAATTTTAATCCCCTGAAAGCCAATGTTATTATTTCTGAAAAGATCTCCATAAGTTTCTGGATCACCAAGGAAAAAGATTTTATAATATTCATCGTTCTCTTTGAGGTATACACGGGTATCAGACACAGCTATTTCATGATTACCGAACTGCATAATCTCAATAGTCTCTTTCGGATTATATAATTTCATTTTATATTTTGATTCTTCCTTTTCAACAAATTTATAACTCTTTTTATCAAATTCAAGGACAGCTCTTCTATTATATGGCAAATAATCAATTATGATTTCATTATGCTTTTTTCCTGCATTAAAGATTAAATTCTCAGCAACATCATCTGCCTCTGGGCCACCAGAAACCTGAACAGCCAGCTTTAAGAATGAAACATAGTTCTCATCTTTTTTCTCGAATGCAATAAGAGAATCGTTATAATGCCCATCTATTATAAAAAGATAATCGGTAATACCATTATTATTAATATCAGCTGTAACGAGAGGGTGCTCATTATCCAGAACATCATAACAGACAATAAAATTATCCCATTCACTGATTTTAAGGAGTTCACATTTTTCAAGCATAGTCTTATTAGAATCTGAATCTGTGATATTTATATCACAAATGTAAGTATCTGAATCCTTTCCTGGATGAAGTTCTGTCGGACAAACTGAAATAGTAAAGTCATTTGTTTTTAAGAGTTCGGTTTCCTGTCCTAACTCAAGGCACACTCTTTCCGGATATGAGATAAGCTCTGGTATTTCAGCTGGAACAAATCCTTCTGCAACTTCTTCTGTATCCTCTTCTTCGGAACTTGTAGCCTCGATTGTTTCTTCTCCTGAACTTATTACTTCACAAGTCTCTTCTACAGGAGCGTCTTCTGTAAGTAAAGTCTCATCAGAAAATTTTTCGCTTTCTGACAGATTTCTCGCTTTCTTACTGCAAGATGTAAAAAGCAGACAAGAAGCCAATGCTAGTAATAATATCTTTTTCATATTTTTCCTCCTAAGCGCCCCAATGAGGGCGTCCACATAACTACGCGCTTAAACGGTGGCGGGCGCATACCCGACATCCGATTTGAAGCGCATGTTAGGTTTAGTTTTTTACCACTATAAGAAAATCGTAACTATTCAGGAGGTCGCTAAACTTTGACCATATCCAGCGTCTTTGCACTGTTTGCAAACGGTAATAAACACTAGATAGACGGGGTGCTGAATAGTTACAGAAAATCAATTAATTGTACATCCACCAATCAGATGGAAGACTATAATTTCTAGACGAAGGATCAGATTCTAATTCTTGAAATCTCTTTGCATTTTTTTGTGCAGAATCATATGCATCTTGCCCACCATATACTACAGCATTATAAAAAATTGTAACCAAATAGTCAGGCACGCCTGCTGCTTGTAAATTCTTCTTAAAATTATAATCGGCCTGAGATTTGGACATGCCTAATGTACTGTAATCTTTATCATGCTGGTCACAAGCTCCTCCATCTCCAAGCCAATTAAGAATATTTACCAATGCTTCAGGAGTTCCTGCGGCACCACAACCATTTGGCATTTTCCCTTGCCTTGCAATTTCTAAGAGCCTGTTTTTTTCTGCATTAAAAGTAGTTGAAGAGTAACACATTTGAGCATATACACCAATTACTGAAAATAGGGTAATAAAAATACATAAAATAAAACGTTTCATTCTTTTTCTCCTTGAAACAGTGATTACCATTGAACGATAGTGTTACCACTTTCGTCTAAATGTTTTCTACCAATATAAGTTTTTCTTTCTTCTGTATGTCCATCACTGAATTTTACGGTTTCTATATTGTATACAATCCAATCATTCCAGGCTCCTGCGTCGTTTATACTTCCATATGGATCTTTTTCCATAATCTGCCTTGAACTTATAACAACACCTGCATCAGACATTGTTGTATTAGGGAATAAAACTCCATTTTCATCATCTCGTGTTTCTGGCACACTTAGATTAGTATAAGGACTTTGCATCCAATCAAAACTTTGTGCATAAACACAAAGAATACTCATTAAGATAATACTTAATAAGCAAATCATTTTTTTCATAAAATCCTCCTTCAGATTTTATTTCTATTACAGAGAAATCTGTCGGAAGATTTACCTTACTAACAGCAAGTGGCACAGTGTGCCATCAACCTAACAAATATTCCCCCTATCCACAGTAAGAGTCTTATGTTGTAAGAAAGTGTCGGTATAATCTTGTTGCAGAAAGTAATAGTTTCTTATTATATTTGTTTTACGAAGCATCCTTTAGGATTTCTTCAAGTTCTTCCATGGTTATTTGAAGTGACTTGGCAATTATATCTTTTGAAACTCCATTGGTGTAAAGATTTCTGGCGTTTTCGACAGTCTTTTCTTGGGCACCGGCTTCTTTGGCCATTCTTGTTAAATCCCAGTCATGTAAATTCATAGCAGCGTAATCACTCCTAAATTTATCATTATCTTTTAAGCGTTCAATAATGGCAGAAAGACGGTTTGCAAATATACGCACTTGCATTATAAACGACTTTGATTGATTTGTCATTTAAATTTACTGCTGGATTTTCTTCTTATATAGCAGGGGTTTTAGGGGGCGGCGAGCCCCTTAGGAGAGGGGGTAGTGAGCAACGAAGTGCGAGCGAGGGGCAGGCGCCCCTCCGCGTACCTTATTGTGCTTTGGATTGCTTCGCCCTGCGGGCTCGCAATGACGAGGATGCACCCTGATAAACAAGCAACACGGCCATAAGGGAAAGACCGATGATGTCTGTTTTAGTTTCTGGGAGAACGCAGAAGAGACCGGCTACTGCAAAAAGCAGACGTTCAATTACATCAAAACTAATTACAAGTGCGCGAGGTTTATCTGTACCTGCAAAAAGTCCAGTGTTCTTAAGACCATATCCTTCAAGCGCAACGCTTATACCAAACATACCAATGAGCGCTGTGATGATAATCATTATTACTCCAAGAGGCTTTGCATTGAGCATGAGCATTTGCGGATTGTAAACACACATATATGGAATGATGAACGCGCCTATGGCAAGCTTGGTTGCATTGACCGCTGTCTTCATTGGCTTGGCTTTTGCAATGGCTGCACCCGCAATGGCTGCTAACGCTACTGGAGGAGTTACGTCTGCAATAATACCAAAATAGAATGCAAACATATGTGCAACAATTGGTTCAACTCCAAGTTGGATGATAGCGCCTGCTGTAATAGTAGAAGTAATAAGATAGTTTGCAGTTGTTGGAGCACCCATACCAAGGATAATCGAAGCAATCATTGTAAAGAACAAGGTAAGGAAGAGTTTTCCGTGGGCAAGTGAAACAAGGCCTGCGCCCATTTTAAGTCCAAGCCCTGTCAAAGTTACAATACCAATAATGATTCCTGCCATTCCACATGCAATTGCTACACTGATGATGTTGCGGGCAGCGGCACAAATAACTTCTACAATGTCTTTTCCACCAAATGTAGGCTTGCGTCCTTTTGCAAGGTCTACAATAGAAACTGCAACTCCAATTACAAGACACGCAACAATGCCCATGAGGGCTGCAAATACTGCTGTAAATCCTGCGCACAAAAAGTAAATGATTACGATAAGTGGCAAAATCATATAACCCTTTTTGAGGAAGAGTGGGAGGGCACGTGGGAGCTGATCTTTTGGAAGTCCCTTAAGGCCAAGCTTCTTTGCTTCAAGGTGAACTGTAATAAAGATTCCTGCAAAGTACAAAACAGCAGGGATGATTGCGGCTTTTACAATTGTGATGTAAGGCATGCCAAGGCTTTCTGCCATGAGGAAGGCAGCGGCACCCATAATTGGAGGCATGAGCTGACCACCAGTTGAGGCTGCGGCTTCTACAGCACCAGCAAACTCGCCTTTGTAACCAAGCTTTTTCATCATTGGAATTGTGAAGGAGCCCGAACCAACGGTGTTTGATACAGAAGAACCGCTTACAGTTCCAAGCAGGGCGCTCGAAAGAACTGCAACTTTTGCTGGACCTCCGCTTGCACCACCGGCTATTGCGTTACAAACATCAATAAAGAACTGGCCGATTCCTGTTTTTTCGAGCAGGGCACCAAACATAATGAAAAGGAAAATAAATGTAGAACAGGCGCCTATAGGAGTACCAATAATACCTTCTGTTGTATAGAACAAATGCGAAACAACACGTGTAAGTGAGTAGCCTCTGTGGTTTAAGAATCCCGGCAGATACTTACCGATAAATCCGTAAAGAATAAAGGTTCCTGCAATAATCATAATTGGCAGACCAACAATTCGTCGGCAGCTTTCGAACAAAACAAGAATTGCAACAATTCCAATTACAATATCAAATGTTGTATAAGCTCCAGCTCTTGTATAAAGCGGCTGGATATTTGATTTGAAAATACCGTTTACAAAAATCAGGAACTTTTCTGAATATCCGCCAACAAGGTAAAGCCAGCAGGCTGCACCAATAAGCCCCAAAACAACATCATACCAAGGAAGTGTGTTCTTAGGACTTTTCTTTGTAGGAGGGAAAAGTAAAAATGCCAGAAGCTGAACAAACGCAAGGTGAGTAGCACGCAGAACCTGTGCAGTTACAAGTCCCGAAATTGTTGCATATAGCTGGAAAAATACAAATACAAAAGAAACAATTACAGTAATATATTGACGCCAGCATTTGTGTTCACGATATGACTGCTCACGGTCAAGCTCCTGCATGAGCTTTTTCATTTCGTCTTCGTTTGTTGTTGGTAAAATGTCTTCGATAGGTCCGCTTGAAGGCTGGATTTCCTGCTCGCGAATTTCTTCATTCTCGATTTCGTCCATTTAAGGGCTCCTTTTTTTAATCTATATTATGTGCCAGATATCCGGCGATACTTACTTTGTCAATTTCAAAAATCAGGCTTGTCTGTGGCGGAAAATAATCAGTCAGGAAAATTTCACCTTCAATATTATTAAAGTCGTTTTCATAATCACTGCTAAAATCAGGCTCTGCAATTGCAAAACCATGATCTGCAATAAGGCCCACAGCCATAACAAGCTTTGAAACAACTCTGTTGATGTTTGATATTATGTAACAGTTATCAAGTGCAATAAAAGTTGCTCCGGGAGTTTCTTCGGGCTCCGGAATACCTGCCCCGTAAGAAACAAAATGTGTGCTCTGTAAAACAAGAGCTTCTTCGTTTGGGTCGCATTTATAAAAATCGTGGACGCGACCTTTGTTTACTGAATGCGTATATGAAATAATAAAACCGTTCTTATAAGCAAGGTCAGAATAAAGTCGTTGATTTGAATTCTTTCGATTGCTTATAACAAGAACGGTTTTTGAAGGAGCGAATAAAATCACTCCTCCAATAATAAGTAGAACGATTGATGTAAATAAAACAATTCTTTTTTTCATGGATTGCTTCGCTACGCTCGCAATGATGACGAACTATTATTTCATCAAACCGATTTCTTTGTAGTATTTGATTGCACCTGGGTGGAATGGAACTGAAACACCAGTAATGGCAGTCTTTGCAGAAACTTCCTTACCCTTTGCGTGACCGTTTCCAAGATCAACAAGGTTAGAGAACAAAGCCTTTGTCATGTCATAAACAGTCTGTTCATCAAGCTTAGAGCTTACAGCCAATGTAGCCATGATTGCCAAAGCACCAACGTCTTCGTCTGTTCCCTTGTAAGTTCCACCAGGAATAATTGTCTTTGTATAGTATCCGTATTTAGCACAGATTTTTTCTGCAGCAGCACCGTCTACAGGAATAAGTGTAAGACCTGCAGTAAATGCAAGCTCCTGCAAAGCAGCGTTAGGAACACCGGCAGTAATAAAACATCCGTCGAGTGTACCGTTCTGAATACCGTCAGCGCTTTCCTTGAAAGAAAGGTTGCTCTTCTTAATATCATCAAATGTAAGACCATAACCTTCCATAATCTGCTTAGCATTGAATTCTACACCAGAACCAGCAGCTCCAACAGAAATGCGTTTTCCCTTGAAATCTGCAACAGATTTAATTCCACTTGCTTTAGAAACAGCAATCTGAACAACTTCTGGGTACATAGTTCCGATTGTCATGATGTTTGTAAGCTTTTCGCCGGCAAAAAGGTCAGTTCCGTTGTATGCATAGTCCATAACGTCGTTCTGAACAATTGCAAATTCAGCTTCGCCCTTGTTGATAAGACGAAGGTTTTCTGCAGAAGCACCAGTAGCCTGAGCAGTTACGTTCATATTTTCAAGCTTTGTGTTCCAGACATTGGCAATAGCACCTCCAAATGGATAGTAAGTACCGCTGGTTCCACCTGTAGCAAGAATGTAATTCTTTGTAGATGTACCAGAACAGCCTGTCATAAGAGCAAAAGCCATTACTGTAAGTAATGCGAATGATGTGATTTTTTTCATTTAGATAATCCTCCTAAAAATGTATCAAATATTTTACTATATAAAGGGTATAAAAGCAATAAAGACATTTTTGCACAAATTTGATATATTAAGCGTATGAAAAAGAAATTTCTTGCTGCCGTGAGCGTTTTGACTCTGGCATTTTGTTTTATATTTTTGAACTCCTGCAAAGATAAGGTAATGGGCTACAGTGTACTGCTTTGGAATGTACCTGAGCATAAGCTTCAAAGCGGTGATATTTTACCGGTATATATCCGTTCAAATATTTCGCACGTATATGTTGTTGGAATTGAAAACGAAGAAAACGCAAACGCAAAAGAACTTCAGAAAATTGAGATTCCTTTGTGGCAGCTCACAGAGCCTGTAAAAAAAGCAAAGGTTAGTGCAGTTGCAAAAAAATATGAGGATTGTGCACATTCGTATGCCCTTGCAAAAGTAGACGGACTTCCTTGCCGTGCAGAGCCGGTTAATACTTCAAAGCAGGTTTACCGTTTACGCAAAGGCGAAAGCATAAAGCTTTTATACAAAGGAAAAGGTCAGCCTCCAATGACAGGCGGAAAGCCTCTTGAAGGAGACTGGTACAGAATCTTAACTTCAAACGGAACTCAGGGCTGGTGTTTTTCTTACAACCTGAATATCTACGAAACAGATGAAAACGGACAGAAGATTGGCGGAGAAAAACTCGAAGAAGAAGATCAGGAAGACAATTACTACAATTCAATTTTGAACAAAGCCTGGTATCCAGACAGCTTCAGCTCAATGATTTCTTCGGGCAACATTGATATTACAAAGCTTCATCCATCTTACAACTTTATAATTGATGCAAAGAATAATAAGGTTTCGCTCAATATGAGCGGTATCCACGAAAGCTGGGATTACACCGGCTATACAAAGACAGATGATTTTGAATACACACTCAACGATATCCCAATCATCATTGTTTATAAAAAATCAACCTTTATAGTTGTTCGATATACAGACGAAAGCGGAAAGCCTCAGGAGCTTAACCTTGTAACCTTGAGCGAAGATATAAACTCAATTGTTGCAGCAGAGAAGAAGAGACGAACAGCTGCTTACGAAAAGGTTGCTGCTTCTACAGGCGAGCTTTCAAGTTCAAGCTACGGAAAGTTAAGCTTTAATGCAGACGGAACCTTTAAGTGGACAGGCTACAAATTGCTCGTTCCTTCAATCATCAGCGCCGGTGCAAAAAATGCAGGAACCTGCAGCGTTAAGTACGCAGTAGGAAAATCACTTGCAGGCTCTTATGACGGCGTTCTTACTTTTAAGTTCGAAGGAACCACAGACGAAGTAAACTTCCTTTATAAGCTCGAAAGCGACGGCCTGCGCCTTGAAGATGCAACAGACGCAAGCTTCAACGGAATTCTTGTAACAGCAAGAAGCTCAAGTCCGCTTATACTTTACTTTAAGAACAAATAGGGCACGGCAGGTACCACATGGCATTTGTACAGTTTTCGCAGGTTTCTCTTGCATTCGGCGACAGAGATATCTTAAAAAATGTAACAATAAATCTTCAGACTGGCTCAAAGGTAGCATTAACAGGAGCAAACGGTTCAGGAAAATCTACGCTCATTAAAGTTCTTGCAGGCCTTACCGCCCCAGACTCAGGCGAACGCGCAGTACAAAAAGAATGCCGCATTGCATATCTTCCGCAGTCGGGCCTTACACACCATGGCTGTACCCTGCTGCAAGAAGCAGACAAAGCCTTTCAGTACGGCTACGACATGCAGAATAAAATAGACCAGCTTGGCGCACAGCTTGAATCAAATCCTTCGAACATGCAGCAGCTTGCAGAAATGCAGGCAGAACTTATACAAAAACTCAACGACTCCGGCTGGCATAGAAGGCAGTCACTTGCAGAATCTGTTTTACTTGGTTTAGGCTTTCTTCGTTCAGACTTTGACCGCAACACAGAAGAGTTTTCCGGCGGATGGCAGATGCGTATTGCGCTTGCAAAGGCCCTCATGCAAAACCCGGACATCCTTTTGTTAGACGAGCCTACCAACTACCTTGATCTTGAAGCCCGCTCCTGGCTCGAAGAATTTCTTCAGAATTACAAAGGCGGATTTTTACTCGTAAGTCATGACCGCTATTTTCTTGATGTTACAATAAACGAAGTATATGAGCTTTTTAATGGAGAACTTAAGCGCTACCCGGGTAATTACACCCATTACGAAAAGGTTCGTGAGACAGAACTTAAAACACTCATGGCCGCATACGAACAGCAGCAGCAGGAAATCCAAAAGCTCGAAGACTTCATTACACGTTTTGGATACAAAGCAACAAAAGCCGCACAGGCCCAGGAGTATCAGAAAAAGCTCGACAAAATGGTGCGCATAGAAATTCCTGAATCTCTTAAAAAAATCCATTTTACATTCCCGCCGGCTCCACATGCAGGAAGACTCGTGCTCAGAATGAACGGCATCACAAAGTCTTACGACGGTCACACAAATGTCTTGAACAACCTGGATCTTACACTTGAAAACGGACAGCGTCTTGTAGTTGCGGGGCGTAACGGTGCAGGTAAGTCTACGCTTCTTAGAATCATCGCAGAGCAGGACAGCGCATTCACAGGAGAAATCATCCCTGGTTCCGGAGTAAAGATTGGATACTTCAGTCAGGATAACGCAGAAACAATAAAGGGCAGTTGTACAATTCTTGAGCATCTTGAAAGCGTTGCGCCTCTTGATCTGATTCCAAAGTTGCGCGATATGCTTGGTGCATTCCTTTTCCGCGGCGACGATGTTTTCAAAAGCCTCGATGTTCTTAGTGGTGGAGAAAAGTCCCGCATTGCTTTGCTGCAGCTCCTTCTTAGCCCTGTAAATCTTTTGGTGTTAGACGAGCCTACCAACCACCTGGACCTTCATTCCAAGGACGTTCTCCTCCAGGCCCTCCGCGATTTTGGCGGCACCATAGTTTTTGTAAGTCACGACCGCGGCTTCATCGAACAGCTAGCCACCCACGTCCTCCATCTTGAACCCGGCAAGTCCATGTATTATCCTGGGGATTATAAATATTATTTGGAACAGACAGAAAAGCAGCAGGGAGGGGGAAGTCTCCCCCTCGGCTCAGCCGTTCCGTCTTCGCCTACCCCTTCTAACGGGGGGCCAGCCCCCCGTAACGCCCCCCAGCCTGTGGTCCCTGAGCCAGTCGAAGGGCAGCCAAAACAACAGCTCTCCTGGGAAGAACAAAAGCGCCTTGAATCCGAAAAACGCAAAAAAGAGAAGGCTCTTTCAAACCTGGAACAACAAATCTCCTCCTTGGAACAAAAAAAATCCGAGCTAGAATCAAAATTGGCCGACCCCCAAATCTACTCCAACGGCCAAAAAGCCAAATCCGTCCAACACGAAATAGAATCCATAACATCTCAAATCGACACTCTTTCAGAACAGTGGTTAGAACTTAGTGTTTAGAATCTTTTTTTCCAAAACAAGTACGCATGATTATTCTTTTTTTGAAATCAATTCTAATAAAAGAAAATGCCAGATTGCCTATAAAAAAATAGCGCGAGCCTTCAGTATACCTTCCGCATTATATATATAAAGAAATATGCGGGACGCAGGAAAAAGAAAGTAAGGTGTGTAAAGCCGCTGGCGGCTGGTGTTAAATAGAAGACCGTTAAAAAAATTGCGCAAGCAATTTTTAGGTCAACTTACTTATCGGGGGCGTTACGGGGGTGTCCCCCGTTAGAAGGGGTAGCGAAAGACCGCTTGCGGTGAACTGCCCCCCAAAAGTTAGACACTTTTGGAGGTTAGAAAATGGGATTTACATGCCAGTACCCGATTGACTTAAGGGTAAAAGTT
>JBGVAV010000022.1:0-5860 GCA_045224915.1 Treponema sp. | reverse complement strand
AATCAAGTGCTAAGAGTGCCCGCAATATCCAGCAGCATATTGAAGATATGATTGTTACAATTGATAACGGTGTAGAAACTATCAATTTTGCCGGTAACTCATTTATGGAAATTTCCCAGAAAGTTGAAGAAACTGCAAACTTTGTAGAAGAAATTTCTGCCGCTATGGAAGAACAGAAGATTGGTGCTGCAGAAACTCAGCAGGCAACAATTACTGTAGTAGATGCCGTTCATGCTGTAAATGATCTTGCTCAGACTCAGACAGAAGATGCTACAAATGTTCGTGAATTCATGAGAACTGTAGTTACTGCTTCTGAATCTACATTAAAAGCTGTTCAGGATGGTGTTATTGCAACAATGCACCTTAAAGAATCTGTTCAGGAAGTAAAAGATTCTGCTACTCATAATACCAATTCGGTTGATATCATTGAGCAGCAGGTTGGATTGTTTAAGGTATAATCTTACGACTATTTAATATCCTTTCTCATAATCTTTCCGGAAATTGTCTTTGGAAGACTATCCTTAAAGTCAACAATACGAGGATATTTATAAGGTGCAGTTGTTTTCTTTACAAAGTTCTGGATATCTTTTACAAGATCATCACTTGGTTCATAACCTTTTGCAAGAACAATAGTTGCTTTTACAACCTGACCGCGAACTGGATCTGGAGCAGCAGTAACTGCACATTCAACAACAGCAGGATGCTGCATAAGAACAGATTCTACTTCAAAAGTTCCAATTCTGTAGCCTGAACACTTGATTACGTCGTCGTTACGGCCTGTAAACCAGAAATATCCGTCTTCGTCGCGCCATGCATTATCACTTGTGTGATAGTAACCGTCATGCATAACTGCTTTTGTACGTGCCTGATCTCCAAAATATTCCATGAAAAGGCCCGGGAAGTTGCCGTTAGACATATCTACAACAATTTCACCAACTTCACCATCTTCTACTTCGTTTCCTTCTTCATCAATCAAAGTTACGTTGTAGTATGGGGCTGGCTTTCCAAGACTTCCAGGTTTAATCTTTTCATTTCCGTAGTTAAAAAGACTTAGAGTTGTTTCGGTCTGACCAAAACCTTCGCGAATTTCTTTTCCTGTGATCTGCTTCCATTTATTGAAAACTTCTTCACTTAAAGGTTCTCCGGCTGTAGACCAATGTAGACAACTTGAGAAATCATATTGGGTTAAATCTTCCTGAATCAAGAATCGGTAGATTGTTGGAGGCGCACAGAAAGAAGTTATATGATGTTTTTCAATCTGTTTGATAAGATCAATTGGCTTAAACTTATCGTGATAGTCATAAATAAATACAGAACATTCAGCAATCCACTGGCCATAAAGCTTACCCCAAACTGCTTTACCCCATCCTGTATCTGCTACAGTAAGATGAAGTCCACCCTTTTGAACCTGCTGCCAGTAGCTTGCAGTAACAATGTGTCCAAGCGGATAAAGATAGTTATGAGAAACAAGCTTTGGATGACTTGTAGTTCCGGATGTAAAATATGCAAGAAGAATGTCGTCGTTCTTGCTTATATCCTGGCGTTTGAGTGCGTGGAATTCGTTGAGAGCAGCTTCGCTTATATTGAGGTAGCCTTCTGTAAAATCAAGCCAGGTTGGATGTTTTGCTTTAAATTCATCACTCATTCCCTTGTCAATTCCAAATGGAGGAACTGCAACCAGAGTTTTAAGAGATGGACACTGTTTTTGAGCATCTTCTATGTATGTAAAAAGATCTCGGTGATCTACAGCAACTACAGCTTTAATATAAGCCGCATTACAACGGAAAACTATATCTTCTGTTGTAAGCATATGAGTTGCAGGAATAACAGCGGCACCAATTTTATGCAGGGCCACAATACTAATCCAGAATTCATAGCGGCGCTGTAAAATGAGCATTACAAAGTCACCACGTTTAATTCCAATACTGCGGAAATATGCAGCAGCTTTGTCTGTGCGTTCTTTAAGTTCTCCAAAATTCATTCGGAGTTCTTCATCGTTATCATTACACCAGATAAATGCGGTTGCATCTGGAGTACGCTGTGCAAGAACATCAACAACATCATACCCAAAGTTGAAGTTCTGTGGCACTTTTATTTTATAATTTGCAAAAAAATCGTTGTAATCTTTAAATTCTGTCTGTTCTAGAAAATCTTCTAACATGTATCTTTCCTTTCGTCATTGCGAGGAGCATAGCGACGTGGCAATCTATTAGTGGATTGCCACGCCTTCGGCTCGCAATGACGTATTATTCTAAATAATTATTGCTAAAAACTTTGCTTTAGCATCATTAAGAGCCTGCATACCGTGCTGCTTTGTGGCATCAAAGTATACAGAATCACCTTCTTCCAAAACCATTTCTTTTCCGTCCACAACAAGCTTCATTGAACCTTCAATCATATATTCAAACTCATGGCCAGGGTGTGAATTAAAATGGATATTTCTTGTTTCTTCAGGTGTAATTGTAACAATAAATGGATCAGCTTTTCTGTTCTGGAATCCAGCTGCTAAAGCCTGATATTTATAATCACTACGACGATCTACAGAAAGACCTTTATCTTTTTTTGTAAGGCAATAGGAGTGCATATGAGGTTCTTTTCCGGAGATAAGTGTTCCAAGATCAATACCATATTTTTTAGACATTGACTGTAAAATTCCAACCGGAATATCAACAGTTCCTGTTTCATATTTCTGATACTGTTCAATAGAAATACCGCAAACACCTGCAGCTTCTTCAACTGAAACTTCCATAATTTCACGCAGACCGATTAAACGGTCTGCTACAGCCTTTATCTCCTCATTCATAGGAATACCTCATCAGGATTAAATTTCTAAAGTTTTGCCTTAGATATTTTAGATAATACAATAAAAAGACGGGAAATTCAATAGAAAAATTAAATATTATTAAATATATTTAGTATTATTAAAGTTTCAAATACTAATCTTATAAATTAAAATTTTTACTTTATATAGAATTGTGGTATAATAATAGATTATGGAGAAGAAAATTTCTGCTGAATACGAAGAATTTCTAAAAGCTAATAGAATAAAAGTAAATAATTACATGAACAGGGTTTTATGGATATTTATTTTTGCAGGCCCTGCTATTGCCTTAGCAAGAAAAGCCGGTCTTTTTTTAGAAATCAAATATATTACCTGTTTAATTATTTCTGTGGGTATGGCTATTCTAGCAGGAATTCATCTTTTTTTATGTAAAAAATTTCCCGGCAAAGCCATTGCCTTTATATTTGCCCTTACAACTTATGATGTACTTCTCTTATATATGTCCTGCCACAATATAGGTATTTATATCTGCTGGTTTGTTGTTCCTCTTTTAAGCCTGCTTTTCTGCGAAAAATATCTGTATTTTTATGCTTCAGGACTGAATTATATATTACTTTTGATTTCTACCTGGTACAACTCATTTTATTTTGCAAATGTAAGATCCGATTACGACACTCCCCTTGCTTATTTTATTGATAAGGTAAGCGGTTATACAATTGAACTCATAATCATGTTTGTTTCAGGTTTTATTATTGGAAAACTTACCCTTGAATATTTTAAAAATCTGCATACACAAAAAATAGTAATCAAAGAACAAAAAAAGTCCATGAATGAAAAAATGGGAATTCTTGATTCCATGGCAGAAATTTATGACTATGTAAATCTTATTGATTTTGTAAATAATACAGAAATGTCTTTGCGCGATCCTTCTCAAGTTAAACATAAAATCAATCTGGAAAATCAGACTCAAACCCTTATGAATCAGAAAATTGATGATAAGATTTTGCCAGAGCAGCTTGAAGCTTTTATGGAATTTACAAATATCAAAACAGTAAGATCCCGACTTGCAAACAAAAAAGTAATCAGTGAAGAGTTTATTAATGTTGAATCGGGCTGGTTTCGCGCACAATATATTACAGTTGATTCTGGCGTAGATGGCATTCCAAATCTTGTAATCTATACAATCCGCAATGTTGATGAAGACAAACGTCGCGAAGAAAATCTCATAAAGATTTCTATAACAGACGAGCTTACAAGACTTTTCAACCGTCGCTCTTATGATGAAGATTTACAGAATTTAAGAAATAACGAACTCGACCCTAATTTCGTTCTCTTTTCAATTGATATCAATGGCCTTAAAAAAGCAAACGATACAAATGGCCACATAGCCGGCGATGAACTCATAAAAGCCGCATCCACATGTCTTTCATCAACAGTTGGCTCAAATGGCAAAGTTTACCGCACCGGTGGCGACGAGTTTATGATAATAACAACACTTGAAGATCCAGAATCTCTAAAAATCACAATAAAAGAAAAAGCAAAAAAATGGAAAGGCATTTATTCACAAAACCTGGCCCTTTCTATAGGTTATGCTTCTTTCAAAGAAAACACTTCTTCTACCATCGACCATCTTGAACACATTGCCGATTCCGAAATGTACAAAGACAAGGAACTCTTCTACAAAGAAAAAGGAATTGACAGGAGAAGAAGATAGTTTTAAAGGGTATTGACATTTTTTTATGAGATTTGTATATTATAAACATCTTTTGCGGATGTCATATAACGGCTTATTATCTCAGCCTTCCAAGCTGATGACGAGGGTTCGACTCCCTTCATCCGCTCTTCTAGAGCTCGTCTTCCGGACGAGCTTTTTTTATGCCTAAATCGTTATGTTATAAAGATTTAGGTGTACTAAATGATGTGTTTTTAAGTGATGTTTGAACTATGCAGCTTAAAGAAATTGCTTTATACAATCGCTTATACAGTCATTTAGACGAGATGAGTTAGACGAAGAGTTAAACGATGAGTTAAACGATGAGTTAAAAAAATCGGCCTTTTGTCTGACGACGGAGAACACTCTTGATTACATTTCCGTAATGTCTGGAGGTTTTTATGCGTCCATTCTATCTCGGAAAAAACAAACATGGGTATTACAGGGCTTACTTTGTTGATGCTGTAACTGGTCAGATCACGTCGGCAAAAAGCACTCACTCTAAGGACAAGATTGAAGCGGCTGTTATTGCAACTTCGATGTTGAATAATGGCGTTCCGACCTTTAGAAGCAATTCCAGGGCTTTTGCATTTTCGGCTTCGAATAATTTTGTAAATCCTAATCCAATGTCTGCTGCTCCTGTTTCGATTCCTCTTCCTGTCTCAGAACCGATCCTTTCTCAAAATGCAATTCATGAAAATAAACCTCTTCCTGCAGAAGCGCCAAAAACTGATGGCATTAAGCTTTGCGAATTCCTCTGGGACTTCTGGGATTTTGATAATTCTGAGTTTATTAAACGACGTCTTGCACACGGGCATTCGATTACGAAAAAGCACACGATTTGTATGCAAGCCTATATTAAAAATAATTTCCTGCCTTACTTTGGAAAAGATATGTGCATTGAAGATCTGGATCGTCATAAGCTTGATGACTTCTTTTTCTTTTTGCGCGATGAAAAACATTTTAGTGCCGGGACTGTAAACAAAAATATGAACTGCGCCAATGTTGGCTTTAAGTGGCTTTTGGATAACGGTAAGATTAAGTCCAACCCTCTTACAGGGATTGAGAAGTTCAAAATTGAAAATGAAAAACGCGGTATTCCGACTGAAAGCGAAGTTAAGGCTTTGCTTGAACTGGACTGGAATAATAATCTTGCAAAGCTTGCCTTTAAGCTTGCAGCTTTCTTTGGTTTGCGTGCCGGAGAGATAAGCGGTCTTCGTGTATGCGATATTGATGTTGCCGGTGATATGCTTCATGTACGCCACAGCTGGAGCGAAGTTGATAAGCTGAAATCCACAAAAAACTCTGATACCCGAGATTTACCGATTGACCATATGACTGCCTTGCAGCTTATGAACCAGGCAAGA
>JBGVAV010000021.1:0-2048 GCA_045224915.1 Treponema sp. | reverse complement strand
ATTCAGACAGCTGGCGCAGGTAACGCTTGGCTGTTGTGGGCGTAAAATTAAAATGCTGCACAAGTTCCTCTGTAGTGATTTGGGATTTATCGCTCACAAAATGCAGAATATCGACCATTTTCTCGGCTAAAGTTGGCTTTATCGACCACTTATCGACCATTTTCTGCATTAAAAGTGATTTATCGACCATTTTCTCATTATTATCGCTCATGGAAGCATTGAACTGTTCAATTTCTCTTTGCAGATGTTTTGCATGAAGGTTCAACATAAAAGCAGTAAAAAGCCCGTCATCATCTTTTTCTCTTGCGTCTATAAGAGCCTGAATATATTCCGCTTTGTCTTCTTTTAGAACCTTTGACGGAATAAGATTAACTTCCCACTGCAAGAGATTCATCAAAAGGCGGCTCATTCGTCCGTTCCCGTCTGCCCATGGATGAATTGTTACCAGTTCATAATGAGCCCAGAAACTTAGATTGTAAATTGAAACAATGTCTTTTGGATTTAGATTTTTGCGGCGTTCATTCAACTTCTGGCAAAATGATTCAAGCTTTGCAGGAACTTTCTGATACGCCATATAAGAGGTTCCGCCAAATCCTGCCGTTACATTTACTTTTCTGAGTTCCCCTTTTGCCGCAGAAAAATCTCCAGTAATCGTGTGATATTCGCTTCCAGTTCGTGCCATTACTTTTGACGAAAGGGTTATAAGTGAATCCACTGTGATTTGGGGATGCCGCTTAATCCATTTTATTCCGTATTCGTAAGCGTCCTTCAAATCCAGATTCATCATCTGTTCTACCATTGTCCGCTTGCTGGAAGTAATTCCTTCATCAAACAAAAGCTGGGCTTCAACTTCTGTCACGCTTGAGCCTTCGATTGCGGTGGAATGCGTGATGATTGAATACAGATAAAACTTTTCCCAGTCTATCTGCTCTTTTATTCCGAGTGAGTAATATTCTTGTAAAATTTTCTGCAAGGTTCGCTCTGGCATCACAGTTCCCCTTTCTGCGCTTTCTGATGAAGCTCTGTAATCTGTGCAAGAAGATTGTCTATATCGGCATTGAGCTTAGTTCGCTTTTCTTCGTAGTTCTGAATTGTTTCTGCAACGCTTAAGATTTCTTCTTCTTCGTGAGGATAGCCGCAGACATCAAAGTTGTAGTTTGAATCAATAAGCTCCTGCGCGGTGTAGCATTTTGCTTTTGGATTTCCTTCTGAGTCTGTAATTTCTTTACGGTCATTCCACCAGGCAATACAGTCATCAAAGTGTTTTAATTCCATTGGCTTTGTTTTGCTAAAATGCTTGCGGTCACTTGGAATGTCTACGCGGTAGAACCAAGTTTTTCCTGTTGGTTCTTCGTTGTTGAAAAAGAGAATGTTTGTCGTAATGCTTGTATAAGGACTGAATACACTGCCAGGCAAGCGGACGATTGAGTGAAGATTAAAATCTGTAAGAAGCTTTTTCTTAAGATTGTTTTTTGCGTTGTCGTTTCCAAACAAGAATCCGTCAGGAATAATTACAGCAGCACGTCCTTCTTTTTTGAGTCGGTACATGATGACAGCCATAAACAAATCAGCAGTTTCACTTGAACGCAAGTCTGCCGGGAAGTTTTGTTTGATATCTTCTTTTTCACTTCCGCCGTATGGTGGATTCATAAGAATTACATCAAAGGCATCTTTCTGGGTGTAGTCTAAAAGTTTATAAATAAGTGAGTTTCCGTGATAAACCTTTGGACTGTCCAGACCATGCAAAAGCATATTTGTAACACAAAGCATGTAAGGGAATTGTTTTTTCTCTACTGCATAAATTGAATTATAGATTTTTTCTGATTCTTCGTTTGAAATGCTGCCTTTAGCGTCTTTTACTTCTTCAAGTTCTTTTATCCAGCTGGAAAGGAAGCCACCGGTTCCGCAGGCAAAATCTGCCATTGTTTCGCCTATCTGCGGCTTAATCATTTTTGCCATAAATTGAGTTACAGCACGAGGAGTATAGAATTCACCGGCACTACCTGCGCTCTGGAGTTCTTTTAGAATTGTTTCGTAGATTTCACCAA
>JBGVAV010000020.1:0-7708 GCA_045224915.1 Treponema sp. | reverse complement strand
TGGAGAGGTAATACCCGTTCCCATTCCGAACACGGAAGTCAAGCTCTCTTACGTCGATGATACTGCAAACGCGGGAAAGTAGAAAGCCGCCGGCTTTTTTTTGTTTAAAATCTTTTCTTCTATTAGAAAAATGTCAAAAAGCATAAAAATTGATGGTGTAAGTACAAAATTTATGCTTTCTGGACAGGAATAACCTGAAAAATTAAGTCTTAAAGCATAAAAATAGTTGATTTGATTCAAAATTTATGCTTTTCAACCGGTCAGAACCTCAAAAATCCGTTCCAAAAGCATAAAAATGGCAGATTTTGTTCAAAATTTATGCTTTTGGAACAAAAAGTTGTCATAATAACATGCCAAGGCCTGTAAGCAGGCGTTGCGGGCGGCGTTTGAGCCCGCTGGAAGGGGTAGCGGAAGACCGCGAAGAGGGCTGCAGCGAGGGGAAGACTTTCCCCCCCTTATTTATCCAAAAATTCTTTCAACTGGGGAAGCAGCTTTGTGGCGATACGACGGCCTTCATCGTAGACGCGCTGGAGTTCATCGGGGTTGTTTTCGGTGCGGCTTATACCTAGGGGCTGGTCGGGGCAAATTACAAAAACTTCACCGCGGGAGGCTTTTTCAAAAACATCGGAAGTTTCTTCATTGTAGACATTTGGACGGTCACGCATGGCTTCAACCAAAAGAGGATACTTGTGAAGCATAATTTTCATGAGCCACATAAGGCTTGCTGGCTTTTTGCGGAAATCGCGGGGTTGGGTAAGAATTACTACGTTGCGGTTGTAGCCTATGCTTTCAAAATATTTTAGAGGGATTGAATCGGTCATGCCACCATCGAGGAGCTTGTAGCCGTCAATTTTAACTACGCGGCTTACCAAAGGCATGGAGGCACTGGCACGCATCCAGGTAAGATCGTGCTGATCGCAGGTTGTGAGTTTTTTATAAACGGGCTTTCCTGTTTTGCAGTCGGAGGCTACACAATAAAAATCCATTGGGTTTGCAATGTATGTGTCGCGGTCAAAAACATCGAGTTTATTTGGAAGGGTATCGTAGCAAAAACGGGCACCATACATATCGCCTGTAAAAATGAGGGAGCGGATTGAGCAGTAGCGCCAGTCGTGGGCAAAGCGTTTGTTGTAGCGGATGGCACGTCCTATCTGACGGGACTTAAGATTACAGCCAAAGGTTGCACCTGCAGAAACGCCAATGGCTCCGTCAAACTCAATTCCATTTTCCAAAAATACATCAAGCACGCCCGAGGTAAACATACCTCTCATTGCGCCACCTTCTAAAACTAATCCTTTTTTTACATTATTATCTTTCATATTATTCCTTTATTATATCATATAAATCCTGGTCGGCGAGTTTTTCAAAATATTCTTTGAGTTCAAAGTTTTTGTCCCATTTGCCCTGAGGGTAGTAGCCGTAGCGGGCTTTTACATCGCCCATGCGTTTTTCGAGGTTTTGGGTTCCGTCGGCACCGCAGGTAGAGTCCAGCAGCTGGATGAGGCGGTCGTAGTCATCATATTCTGTAGCGGCTAGAAGGTCTTTTAGCTCCTGCATTTTTTCATCGCTGATGTCGATTTTTCCAATGTAGTCGTCTGTTGTGTGAAGATTGAACGAGTGGGTGAGGCAAAGACGTGCGGCATTTTCGTAACCAAGCGACATTAAAAAATGATAGCCGTCGTAAACGTGGGCAATGTATGAGTAGCCTTCCTGGCGGCCTATGTCGTGGAGGAGTCCGTAGATGTAGGCATGCTCCGGATCAATGCGGACAGTGCCGCAATTATTGTTTACTGCTAAAGCGATTTTTTCTGCGGCTCGGGCAACGGCGTAACTGTGCTCACGCCATGGACCTGGATTTTTGGCAACGCCTTCGTTTAAAAGATATTCTGCCATGCAGCGCGAAGGTTCTACGGGAACGCCAAGCAGCATTGCAAAAACTCTGGTGTCGCGCGAAATCATTACTGTATTAAAATCATCAGTGTCGCGGTATTTTAAGTTTGTTTCGAGGGCTTCTTTAATAGAAACAATCCGGAGCTCAAATCCGGCTTTGTCTTCGTAGTCATCTAGATTTTGGTTTATGATTTTTGGAGCGTCGCCGGATTTTTCAACTTCACATTCATAATAAAAATTATCCTGTTCAAAAATTGTGTCAGCGAGTTTGCCTGATTTTTGAAAACGATGGCACACTCCAAATTCTTTTACGCTGTGGGGGATTACAACGAGGCCTACTTCTTCCTGAACTTCTCTTATGAGTGCTGCAACTATATCTTCATCTGGTTTTATGCCTCCACCGGGGAACTTGTAATATCCAAGCTTTGTGGCGTAAACAAGGGCAAGTTTATCATCGTCCACACGGATTATTGCACGGGCAGAATCCCTGCGTGAACGTGGCCAATCTTCCTTGTAGTTTTTTAAATCCATTGTAAACAGCGTTTCCATTTTTTACCTCGCCTTTAGTATATCAAAATACGCCCGGCTATGATATAATGCAGACGGTAACAGGAGAAAAAATGGCATTAAGTATTGTTTTAATTGTAGTTGCAAGTCTTCTTCTTTTGATTGGTTTTATAGGCACATTTGTTCCGGTAATTCCAGGGGCACCTCTTGCGTGGCTGGGCCTGCTTGCTACATATTTTTGCGAATACTCAGACGTTTCAATTATAATGCTCATCATCACTGCGGTTTTGGCAGTTGTTGTTTCTATAATGGACAATATCTTTCCTATTATAATGACTAAAAATTTTGGCGGAAGCAAAGCCGCTACCACAGGTTCTACAATCGGGCTGATTATTGGGCTTTTTGCGGGACCTGCGGGAATAATCATAGGTCCTTTTGCAGGCGCATTCCTTGGAGAACTGATCCACAACCGCGGAAACTCAGACGGCGTATTAAAGGCAGCCTTTGGCGCTTTTGTAGGCTTTCTCACAGGCACCGGAATCAAAATGGTGTGCGTTGGCTTTTTTATCTGGTATTTTATTCATAGTTTCTTTTAATCGGGCGGGGCGGGCCCACACAGGCCTTCTCTCAATCTGAACCTCTTCCAATCTCTTTTTTTCCTATTCTCATAGATAAAATTTCTACATTTTTAAAGTTTCTCGGGTATAATTAAAATCCAGGAGGCAGAAAAGTGTTTGATTTTAAGTATTTTACACCAACTAAGGTTTTGTTCGGAAAAAATACCGAAGATAAGGTTGCTGAACTTATTAAGGAGTTTGGCGGCAAGAAAGTTTTGATTCATTATGGCGGGGGCAGTGTTATTCGTTCCGGCCTTATGCAGCGTGTGACCGATAAGCTTGATGCTGCAGGTATTCCTTATGTAAAGCTTGGCGGTGCTGTTCCAAATCCTCATTTGAGCCTTGTATATGAAGGCATTGAACTTTGTAAAAAAGAGGGAATTGATTTTCTGCTTGCAGTAGGCGGCGGTTCTGCAATTGACTCTGCAAAAGCAATCGGCTATGGAGTTATGAATGACGGCGATGTCTGGGATTTTTATGATTACAAACGCCAGGTAAATGCCTGCATGCCTCTTGGTGTAATCCTCACACTTGCTGCAACAGGTAGCGAAATGAGCGATTCTTCTGTCATCACAAAAGAGGAGGGACTTGTTAAGCGCGGATACTCAAGCGATTTTGGACGTCCTAAATTTGCAATCCTTAACCCTGAACTTACAATGACTCTGCCAGACTATCAGACAGCCTGCGGATGTACAGATATTATGATGCACACAATGGAGCGATATTTTACAAACGGCGGAAACATGGAGCTTACCGATTCTATGGCAGAAGCACTTCTTCGCACTGTAAAAGAAAACGCCCTTATTCTTGTGCGCGATCCAAAAAATTATGATGCCCGTGCCGAAGTTATGTGGGCCGGAAGTCTTTCTCACAACGGACTTACAGGTTGCGGAAACGACGGCGGGGACTGGATGACTCACAAGCTTGAGCATGAACTTGGCGGACTTTATGATGTTGCGCATGGTGCAGGTCTTGCAGCAATCTGGGGAAGCTGGGCTCGTTATGTTTATAAAAACTGTCTTCCACGATTCAAGCGTTTTGCAATCAATGTTATGGGAGTGGCTGCAGACGCCGGTACAGACGAAGAAATTGCTCTCAAAGGAATTGAAGCAATGGAAGATTTCTACCGCTCAATCAAGATGCCTACAAACCTCCACGAGCTTGGCGTAAATGCAACAGAAGATGACCTTAAGCTCATGGCCCACAAATGTGCAGTAGGCGTAAACGGTGGAAAAGGCTCAGCCAGATTCTTGCGCGAAGAAGATATGCTCGAGATTTACAGAATGAGTATGTAGGAGAAAATGATGATTTATTACGTAAATGCAAAAGCAAAATCAGATGGAAACGGAAGTAAAGCTGCTCCGTTCAAAACTATAAATCAGGCTGCAAACATTGCCCGCGCTGGTGATGAAGTTCTTGTTGCGCCAGGCATTTACCGCGAAAAGGTAATCCCACGTTTTGGCGGAACTCAGGATGCACCGATTGTTTATAAATCGGAAAAACCTCTTGGCGCAGTTATCACAGGTTCCGAAGTTCTTAAGGGCTGGAAAAAATACAAGGGTGATGTCTGGACAGCCAAAGTTGATAACTCGATTTTTGGAGGATACAATCCATATACAAGCTATGTATGCGGAGACTGGTATTTTGCGCCGACAGTTCGCCACACGGGTAGCGTTGTGCTCAACGATCTTATGATGTACGAAACTGTATCGCTCGAAGAATGTCTTGAGGGAAAGCCTGACCCATGCGCCTGGAACCAGAAAGAATCCCAGTTCAAATGGTACTGCGAACAGGAAGGCGAGGCCCCAGCACCTCAGTACAATGCATGCGGACCATATAAATCAGAATATATAATCAACGCACAGGCAAAAGAAATCAAAACTGGACGTTACACTGTTTTCTATTGTAATTTCAAAGGCTTAGATCCAAACAAGCAGAAGGTAGAAATCCTTGTACGCCGCAACTGCTTTATGCCGGATCAGAACGGCCTTAACTATATCACCGTAAGCGGATTCAAAATCTGTAACGGCGCAACAACCTGGGCTCCACCAGCAGCTTATCAGGACGGACTCATTGGCCCTCACTGGAGCAAAGGCTGGATTTTTGAAGATCTTGAAGTTTGCAACAGCCGCTGCTGCGGAATCTCTCTTGGAAAATATCGCGACGATGAAAACGATATGTACTTTTACACCAAGCATCTTAAGAGCCCAACTCAAATGGAACGAGATGCAGTTTGTCGAGGTCAGTATCACGGATGGACAAAAGAAAATATCGGTTCTCATACAGTTCGCCGCTGCCATGTTCATCACTGTGAGCAGACAGGAATTGTTGGCCGTATGGGTGCAGTTTTCTCTACTATTGAAGACTGTCATATTCATCATGTTTGTAATTCTCAGCAGCTTGGTGGAGCAGAAACTGCAGGAATCAAGCTTCATGCCGCAATTGATGTTTTAATCCGCCGAAATCATATTCACGATTGTATTATGGGAGTATGGCTGGACTGGGAAGCACAGGGTGCCCGCATTACACAAAATCTCATGTACAATAATGAACGCCCGGCCGGACGCGAAGCTGCAAAAGGTGCAATGTTCAGTACTGATGTGTTTATAGAAGTAGGCCACGGCCCGACAATAATCGACAACAACCTCTTGCTTTCAAAGGTTTCTATCACAATCCCAAGCGAAGGAATTGCTGTTGTTCACAATCTGATTTTAGGTTCCTTCAGCCTCATCAACTCTGGAGTAGACAGCATTGTAAATGGTCAGCGTGAACCTCGTTATACACCGTACCATATCCGTCACAGAACAGAAGTTGCCGGCTTTATGACAATCCTTCATGGCGACGACAGAATCTACAATAATATTTTTGCACAGGTTGCCCCGGTTACCGATAAAGAAAAAACTGCCACCTCTGCCGATTATGAAGTTGTAGGAACCGCACCTTTTGATATTTTCCCAACCTACGAAGAATGGATTAAAAACTTTATGATGGATCGTGAGCCAGATATGGGACCTTTGGCACAGTATCACTTTGGACATCTTCCTGTATGGCTTGGCGGAAACGCTTACTTTAATGGAGCAACAATCTGCAAACACGAGAGCGACAATCTTGTTGGGGCAAAATCAGCCAAAGCAAAAATCAGTTTGAAGGGTGGGGTGCTCAAGAGTAATCTGGTCGAGCTTATTGGCGACTACAAAACTGGCGTAATCACAACAGCTTTGCTTGGAGCAGCCTTTGAACCGGAGCAGAAGTTCGAAAACCGCGACGGAAGCGACATAATCTTTAATGAAGATTTCTTTGGAAATCACAGGGGTACTGCAGTTATTCCGGGACCTTTTGCAGAACTGGCAGAAGAAATAAAAGTTTTGTAAAATAAATCCTGTAATAAAATCATGAGGGGGAAGAATGGAAAATCTTGAGCTGTGTCTTAAAAAACTTGAAGATGAGAACTGGCGGGAGCTTACTAATACAATCGTTTATATACGATGTTCGCAAAAGCTTGAGCTCCTCAAAAATGCCGGATTTAAAGTAGATCCGCGCAATGACGGTTTTCTGGCCTTGTGTTTTATAGATCATGCCAAAGGACTTTCTTTTTATGTAATAAGTGCTGCTCATATAAGGGGTGCCGATATTTTTGTAAGTCCCGAAAATAAAAGTTCTGAAGTGATTTTTACAGCTGAGACTCTAAAAGCCTGCCCTTATTTGAATCAGCAATATATTGCCATAGATTTTTCCCTTTATGCTGATTATGTTCAGACTGTTAAAAAAGATTACGAGCAGGGTATTGATGATGTTTTGTATATCCGCGATATTACAGAGCTGGATGATTTTCGAAAGCCATTTTTTCCTGATGATATAGAGGTTCTTTTATTGGGAAAGGATTTTGGCCAGGAAAGGATTTTTGTAAGAAGCGAGCATTACGGACAGGATGGCCAGAATGGACTGCAAGGCACACTTCTTGACCAGCCAATAAAGGCAAAAGGCCTTAATAAAGGCGACCTCATTGATTTTATGCTTGTAGAGCGCAGCGGTAAACTTAGCACAGTTCATGTAGTTTAGCAGGATGTGCCAAAACTGCTGTTAAAAACAAAAGGCTGTCTGTTTTCAGGCAGCCTTTATACATTAGAAGTCTTTCTTTTCAGACTTACGTTTCTTGTTCAAGAGCTTGCGCTCGAGAGTTGTTTTCTTCTGGTGAAGAGTAGCAGAAGGTTTTTCAAAATATTCACGCTTCTTGTATTCGCGGATAATGCCTTCTTTTTCAACCATGCGCTTAAAGCGTTTAATTGCTTTTTCAAGGTTCTCTGAATCGTCTACCATGATTGTTGCCATACTGTATTCACCTCCTTCTTCCGGTGGTTCCGTCTAAAAATGTGTTATTAAATGTAACAGAAATCATAATTTTAATCAACTAGGCTCTTGACAACCGGACAAAAAAAATATATATTATGAGAACTTATTGGAGCGATACCAAAGCGGTCGTACTGGGGCGGTCTTGAAAACCGTTGATCTTCACGGGTCCGGGGGTTCGAATCCCTCTCGCTCCGCATAAATGGAAGCGTGGTAGAGCGGTAATACAACGGATTGCTAATCCGTCACTTCCGTAAGGGGTGGGCAGGTTCAACTCCTGTCGCTTCCGAGAAAGCAGTTCTACTGCACACATTTGAATGAGATTGTAGCTCAGCTGGATTAGAGCA
>JBGVAV010000019.1:0-3010 GCA_045224915.1 Treponema sp. | reverse complement strand
ACAGTTATCAGAAAAAGATCTTCAACTTGCTGAGAAAGATAAACAGATTGCCTTGCTAATGGAACAAACCAATAATTTAACTCAGGCATTACAAGCGGCACAGGCTCTCGCTGCCGCCGATAAACAACAGCTTCTCCTACAAGTCGGAAAACAGAACGAGCAACTGGAAAATACTCAAAAACAGGAAACAGCCAAAAAAAGCTTTTTCAGCAGAATATTTGGGAAATAATGAATTCATTTATATTTGATTGATTTTTAATATAATTTCGTTTATAATAAGAGGAAAGGAGGAGTTTAAGTGAAAGAAATCGAAAACTTGAAATTATATAACTTACAGGAAGTTGCTAAAATTTTAGGAATACACTATCAAACAGTCAGAAAACTTATTCAAAACGGCGAACTCAAGGCAAAAAAGATCGGTAAAGGTTATATTGTAACATCAGAAAACTTAAAACAATATGTCAGCAACAATGATTAAGGAGGATCGCTGAATGATCATCAGCAAAATAGATACCTACCAAACTCCGGAGGAAATTGCTAAAAAACAAGAGATATTCTATCAACTTTTTGAAAAAGCTAAACCGTTCTATACCAATAAAGAAATATCCAAATTAAATAAACTTATTGAACAATACATGTTTGACATCCATCAAATAGAAAATCAAGCAAAAATGAGATATATCCTCTCTTTTGAAGGAAATAAATCTGCTATCTTGAAAGATGTGGAAGAAATACTAAACTCAATAACACTCAAAGATTTTCAAAAAGAAATATCAAGCTATGAACGAATGTTGCCTACATTTGGTGATCCACATAGTTGGTTTAACATAAGTGATGAACAAAAGTATATAGAGGATTACAAAAATTTCTATCTTTTTCTCAGTCAACTATTACAAAGTCAGATTGAAGCTTTTCAATATTACAGCTATCCATTAGACGAAATAGAAGAAATTATTGAGCAAATAGCCAGTCAATATTATAAAAAACCTGATAATTTCAGTATTTCAAAAATCACTGAAATTAAAAATCTACCCTCAATAAATACGAAAAAATTAGAAAAAATTTGTTATCCGCTTGATAAAGTTAATTCTACCCTATGGTATGGTTTTCCTGTTGGTAAAATGAAAAAACTAAAGGCAGAAAGCGATAAAGATGCTAAAAAAGGAAAGCAGGCAAGTATCCTTCTATTACTTAATTTCGATGAATTAGATGGAGTAAGAATCAGCAGAACATTGACGATATATGATAAATGTGTTTGGAATGGTATTGCTAACTTGAAAAAAGAGGGACACAATGTAGTAACTACAGCACAAATTTACGAAGCAATGGGTAATACAAGTAAATTAAATACAAGAGATAAAAAGAAAATTCTGGAATCCGTCAAAGTGATCAGCCGAGCAAGAGTAACTATTGACAATACGGAAGAAGCAAAATTGTACAAATATGACAAAGTTGCGTTCGATACCCCACTATTAGCCGCAGAGATATGTACAGCTTATGCAAATGGAAATATAGTAGATGACGCTATAAGAATCATTGAAATGCCTAAACTTTTTCTCTTTGCTGAAAATAGAGCTCAAATTACACAATTACCTTTACAAGTACTTGATAGTCCAATCAGTAAAACAGACGATAACTTACTGCTTACTGATTATCTTATAACAAGAATTGCAAGAATGAAGAATAGTAAATACATAACAAGAACTATTTTATTGGATACAATTCATCAAAAATGTAATGTTAAAACAAGTAAGCAAAAACAAAGACTTCCAGAAAAAATAGAGCGGATATTGAAACACTACAAAAATATTGGTTGGATTAAAGATTTTAAGCTGACAAACAGAGAGATAGAAATTTTCACATTTTAGATAATCAAACAAAAAAATCTAAAGAGCTACCCTCCGACATTTTGTCCTCTACCCTCCGACATTTTGTCCAACCACAATCCCTGAAACCTGCATAAATACTGGATTTTTTGAATATCCAAAAAAAAGTAAGTCTTGTAAGATATTATAAGACTTGTAACCATCAAGCCGTCCCCCTTGACAGGGGGGGCGGCTTTGCTTTACTTTGATGGTGAACATAAAGAAAACCGCCCAATTACCAAAAAATGCCAATTAACATTTTTAGGATAAAAAAATTATGCAAGGAGAAATTGAAAAATGGAATTTGAAAGAGCTGTTCAAAAATTAAAAGAGTATATTCAGGATTATGCAGAAGAAATGTTGACCAAATCTAAAAGCAAAGGGCAGTATGAGTGTATTTTTTGCGGAAGTGGTACAGGAAGAAATGGAACGGGTGCGTTAACTGTATATCAAACAAGCTTTTATTGCTTTTCATGTCAGAAATCAGGGGATATATTTGACTTGATACAGCAAGTAGAGGGAATAGGTAAATATGAAGTGGTGCAATATGCAGCACAAAAGTACGGATTAAGCATTGATAATACAACCAACAGAGAACAAAATATAGATTATACTTCATTTTATCGGGAATGTAATAGTCATTTGATGGATACAGATTATCACAGAGGAATTTCTATTGTTACGCTTAATCGCTTTTCTGTGGGTTATGATGCACAGTGGCAGCACCCGAAATCACCACAATCAAGTCCGACTCCAAGACTGATTATTCCTACTTCGAGGACTTCCTATCTTGCAAGAGATACCAGAAAAACAGATGAAATCCCTGAAAATCAAAGGAATTACACCAAATCAAAAGTGGGAAATGTGCATATTTTCAACGAAGAAGCACTTCAATCCAGTGGTGTTGTGTATGTAGTTGAGGGAGAATTGGACGCATTGAGTGTTATAGATGTCGGTGGAAATGCCTTAGGATTGGGAAGTGTCAGCAATATCAATACTCTTTTTGAGGTCTTAGATCATAGTAAAAGAGTCAAAAATCAAAGATTTATTATCTCTCTTGACAATGACAAAGCAGGCGAAAAGGCTAAAAATGCATTGATAGAGGGCTTTAACAAGCGAAATATCTCTTATTGTGTGTATAATCC
>JBGVAV010000018.1:0-3621 GCA_045224915.1 Treponema sp. | reverse complement strand
GGCACTCTTAGCACTTGATTCAGCAAGATTACGAACTTCTTCGGCAACAACAGCAAATCCCTGTCCAAATTCACCGGCATGAGCAGCCTCAATAGCGGCGTTCATAGAGAGAAGGTTAGTCTGGCTTGCAAGATTTTTAATGATATTTACGAAATTCTGTACTTCGGCAGAGCTTTTTTGAATATCAAGCATTGTTGCAATAGCTTTTTCGATAGAATCGCGTCCCTGCTGGCTTCGCTGTGTAAGAACTTCAGCAGAAGCACGTGCTTTTTCTGCAGTTTCGGCAACAGAACCAATATTTGCAGTCATTTGAGTTACAGAAGAAGAGATTGTAGCAACAGAATTTGACTGTTCTGCAAGGTGCTCCCTTATGTTACGAACACTCTTTGCAAGGCTTGAAATGCTCTTATCGGCTTCCAATACGAGATTATTCTGTTCGCTTGAGTTACTGTTGATTTTTTCAAGCATAGTACTAAAGTCATCAATAGCATTTGAAGAATTGAATACAGAAGCATTAATGATTTTTGATGTATAAGAAACTGATTCTGTACTGTCAATAAGACCTTTAATCATTGTAGAAAGCTTATCAATCATCTGGTTGATAGATGTTGTAAGTACACCAAAATCATCAAGAATTGTAATATCAATACGATGTTTAAGGTCTCCTTCCTTAGCAATTTCTTCCATAACGTCAGAAGCATGTCTCATTCGCTTAGTAAGTCCAAAAATGATTACCAGGAATGGATATCCTGCTAAAACAATTGAAAGAATAAAGCAAAGAACAGCCTTTTTCATCCAAACATCCTGATTTGGGAATGAGAAAGAGCCGTAAAGTGTACAAAGCATATTTACAGAAACAAAAATCAAAGTTACGAAGAATGTCATTGTAAGAATGCTTGTAAGAGTCATTGAGCGGTATTTTTTTAGATTAGCTACAGACTGGATTTTTAACAATGAACGTGGTTTTGCAAGAATTGAATCAAGACCGTTTACAGTAGACATACATGAAATTCCACCAAATGCAACAGCTTGAACTACAATTAAAATAGCCCTGACAAGGATATAATCAGCACGTCCTGTACGAATTCCATCCCAAACGATGTATACCTGACCTACAAAAAATCCAATAAAATTAGCACTGATAGTAAGAATATTGAGCTTTCTGTATGTATCAAGACACTTTTTTATCTCATCTTCTGTAGGAGAGTAGTTTTCTGTTTTGATTTTTTTAAGAGTTTGATCAAAAGGACGGCAGAAAAACCATGCAATGATTAAAGCAATAACAAGCAGGAATACAGATACAATCATATTGATTGCAAATCCACCAATAAACATCTCTTCCGGAGTATTATATATAAAATCCAGCGCAAAAAAGCGGAGGAATAGTACACTTACTTCGGTAACAATACTTAACAAAATAGCATATGATAAAAATACTGTCATAATATTTCAATTATATAGCATTATTGTAAAAAATCAATTTTTTTATTATATTTAAGTGATATATAAATTGAAAATGGAGCTATAAATGAATAGAAGACTTATCACAGCAGCATTACCTTATGTAAATAATATACCACATCTTGGAAACATAATTCAGTCACTTTCGGGTGATGTTTTTGCCCGTTTTTGCCGCAGCCGAGGCTATGAAACACTTTATGTTTGCGGTGTTGATGAATACGGAACTGCTACAGAAACAAAGGCTCTTGAAGAAAAAAAGGATCCACGTTCACTTTGTAATCATTATTATCAGGAACATACAAAGATTTATAAGTGGTTTAACATAAATTTTGATAAATTTGGACGAACATCAAACCCTCAGTGTACAGAAATTACCCAGGGACTTTTTAATGACCTTGATAAAGCCGGTTTTATTAAAGAGCATGTAAACAAGCAGCTTTATTGTCCTCACTGTAATATGTTCTTAGCAGACCGCTATGTAGACGGAACCTGTCCAAAATGTGGATACGAAAAGGCAAGGGGAGACCAGTGCGATAAGTGCGGCAGCCTTCTTGATCCTATTGAACTTAAAGATCCAAAATGTCATACCTGTGGTTCTACTCCGGAAGTTCGCGAAACAAAGCATCTTTACATTGACCTTCCTGCAATGAGCGGTAAACTCAACGAATGGATGGATAAGGCAAGTGTAGAAGGCCGCTGGTCAGACAATGCAATCAATATGTCAAAAGCCTGGATCCGAGACGGACTTCAGGAACGCGCAATTACCCGTGACCTTAAATGGGGAATTCCAGTTCCAAAAGAAGGCTACGAAAATAAAGTTTTCTACGTATGGTTCAATGCACCAATCGGCTATATTTCTATTACTAAACAGCTGGCAGACGAACTTGAAAAATCAGGCCGCGGAACTTTTGACTGGAAGAGCTGGTGGATTCCTTCTGAGTCCGAAGAAGCAAAGGGTAAACCAAAGGTAGATCTCTTCCAGTTTATTGGTAAAGACAATATTCCATTCCACACTGTAATTTTCCCTTGTACACTGCTGGGCTCTCCTCACGAATGGACAAAGCTTCACCACATGTCTTCTACAGAATTCCTAAATTACGAGGACGGAAAATTCTCTAAGAGTCTTGGAATTGGTGTATTTGGTTCCGACGCAATTGAAACAGGAATCCCTGCCGACGCATGGCGTTTCTACATTTTCTATAACCGCCCTGAAAAACAGGACTACCAGTTTACCTGGAAAGACTTTATGGAAAAGCTCAACGGTGAACTTATTGGTAACCTTGGAAACCTTGTAAACCGCACACTTTTGTTCGTAAATAAATATTACGAAGGAAAAATCCCTGATGCTCCAGTTGATAAAGAGCTTTGGGTCCAGGTTCGCGACCTTGAAAAGAAAGCAACAGATTATCTTGAATGGGCAGAGCTTAAGGATGCCTTCCACACAATGTTTGAAATCTCTGATATCTGTAATAAAAAGTTCCAGGCAACAGAGCCTTGGAAAGCACGTACAGAAAATCCAGCTCTTGCAGAAAGCCTTATTCACAACCTGTGCTACGTAATCAAAGATTTGATGATTATGATGAATCCATACATGCCTGAATATACTCAGAAAATTATGGGTTATTTTGGCTTGCACGTAGAAGAAAAGAAGGTTGGAATGGAAACTGTTCCGGGACTTAACTGGAATGACCTGGGAAAAACAGAAGGCCTTTCTACAGTAGGACCAACAGAAGTATTCTTCAAGCCTCTTGATCAGAAAACAATGCTTGCCTTCCGTGAAAAGTTCAGCGGTAAACAGCAGAAGGAAGCAGAAAAAGCTGCAAAGAAACAGGAAAAGAAAGCTCACGCAGAACCAGAAGCTTTGCCTGTTGAACAGCAGGAAGCATTCTTCAACGCAAATATCGAACTTAAAGTTGCAAAGATTATTGATGTAAAACCTAATCCGGAAGGTGAAAAACTTTACATTGAAACTCTTGATGACGGAAGCGGAACTCCTAGAACAATTCAGTCTGGCTTACGCATGTATCTTAAAGAAGAAGAACTTTTGAACAAACACGTAATCATTGCAGCAAATCTTGCTCCAAGAACAATGCGCGGAATCGAAAGTCGTGGTATGCTTTTGGCAGGTGACTATAAAGATGAAAACGGAAAAGAATGCGT